>JBBQQS010000004.1:0-32292 GCA_038215525.1 Bryobacterales bacterium | reverse complement strand
GTGATTGCCGAGCAATTCGGCACGCTCGAAACCCTGTACCCCGGCCGCATTGACTTGGGCCTCGGCCGCGCGCCGGGCACCGATCCGCAGACGGTGCGCGCTTTGCGGAGAAACGCTAGCAGCAGCCGCGACTTCCCCGATGACGTGGCGGAGTTGCTCGCTCTGCTCGACGATCCGCAGCCCGGGCAAACCCTCCGCGCCATCCCCGGCAGTGGCACGCATGTACCGGTGTGGCTCTTAGGCTCCAGCACCTTCAGCGCCCAACTCGCGGCGACACTGGGCCTGCCCTTCGCCTTCGCCAGCCACTTTGCGCCGCAGCAACTGCGGGACGCGCTGGCTGTTTACCGCGACACGTTTCGGCCTTCGCCCTATTTGGCGAAGCCCTACGCGATGGCCGGGGTGCCGATTATCGCCGCCGATACTGACGCCGAAGCCCAGCGCTTGGCCACGTCGCTGATCCTGCGCGTCGCCAAGCTGATCCGCGGCGAGCCCTTCTTCATGGCCCCGCCCGTCGACAGCCTGTATGGCCTGCTATCGAATGACGAGAGCCTGCTGGTGCAATCGAAGTTGGGCGCCTTGATCATCGGCGGTCCGGAGCGGGTGCAGGCGGGCATTGAGGAGTTTCTGGCCGATACTGGTGTCGACGAGATCATCTTCACTTCGGAGGCTTACCTCCATGCTGACCGGCTGCGGTCGTTTGAGATTGTGGCGACGGCGATGCGGCAACTGACCCTGCAGTTGGCTTGAGCGGGCAGGATGAATCGCGCAATCGCGGAGCTAAAGCTCCGCGCGGAGGCCACAGCCATCGGTTAGCACCTAAGGATTGCGATAAAGTAGCGGTAACCAGCCATGCCACACGCCCCACTGCTCTTACTGCTCCTGGCGCAGGCGCCCAACCCCGCCAACCTTAGTGCCAAGCTCGACTTCCAGCGCGAAATCCGCCCCTTGCTTTCTGAGAATTGCTTCCAATGCCACGGGCCGGATGCGGGGACCCGCGCCGCTAATCTGCGGCTGGACTTGCGTGAGTCCGCGGCGAAGGTGATCACCGCCGGCAAACCCGCCGAGAGCCTCCTCTACCGCCGTATCTCCGAAGCCAACGCGGCGCGCCGGATGCCGCCGGCGAGTTCGCACAAGAACCTGACCGCGCCGCAGATCGCCAAAATCAAGCAGTGGATTGAACAGGGCGCGCCATGGAAAGAGTTCTGGGCTTACCGCGCTCCGGTGAAAGCCGCGCTGCCGGCGGTCCGCAATGGGGCTTGGGCGCAGCGGCCGATGGACCGCTTCATCCTCGCCAAGCTCGAAGCCAAAGGCCTGAGCCCCGCTCCGATGGCTGATCGGCGGACGTTGCTGCGGCGGGTGGCGCTGGACTTGACGGGCCTGCCGCCCACGCCCGCCGACCTTGACACGTTTCTCAGTGACCCTTCGCCCAATGCCTACGAGCGCATGATCGACCGCTACCTCGCCTCGCCCCACTACGGCGAGCACCGTGCCCGCTACTGGCTCGACGCGGCCCGCTATGGCGATACGCACGGCATCCACGTCGATAACTACCGCGAGATCTGGCCCTATCGCGACTGGGTAATCCAGGCCTTTAACCGCAATCTGAATTACAAGCAATTCGGCCTCGAGCAAATCGCCGGCGACCTGCTTAGCAACCCTACGCTTGACCAGCGCATCGCCACGGGCTTCGTCCGCTGCGGTGTCTCCACCAACGAAGCCGGCATCATTGAGGACGAATACGCCGAGATCTACGCCAAGGACAGGGCGGAGACCGTCGGCGCCGTCTATCTGGGTTTGACCGTCGGCTGCGCTACCTGCCACGACCATAAATTCGACCCGATCACGCAGAAAGACTTCTACTCCCTCGGCGCTTTCTTCCGCAACACCACCCAGAAGGTGATGGACGACAACGTCCCCGATTCGCCGCCCGTCGTCGTCGTTCCCAAGCTCGAAGACCGCGACAACTGGGCTAGCCTCAACACGCGCCTCAAGAGCCTCAGCACCCAGATGGCCGCCACCGAAACCGTCGCCCAGCCGGCCTTCGCGCAATGGCTCGCCACGCGCACCAAAACCACCACCGCCGTCCCCCTCGACAAGAGCAGCCAACTCTATACCGCTGACCTCAAGGAGCCCCTCGAGTTCACCAAAAACGAAGGCCTGCCTATCGAAGGTGCTCCCAAGCTCGAAGCCGACAAGCCCTTCTCCATTAGCGTCAGTTTCTTCTATCCCAAGAACGAGCAGCCCTTCACCATCGCCGCCCACAGCAATCCTAAGGAACGCAACCGCGGCTGGGTGATCGACGTCGGTGCCCGCGTCTCCGGCTTCCGCCTTACCGGCGACGGTGGCCGCCAAATCGAAATCCGCGCCGGCCACCTCGAACAGCTTGTGCCCGGCACCTGGAACCACATCGCCGTCACTTACGACGGTACCCGTCACCAGCGCGGCCTCGGCTTTTACCTGAACGGCCGCGCCGTCCCCACCCAAGGCCGCGGCAACGTCAGCGTCGACTTCACCGGCGACATCGCCGTCGAAACGCCGTTAACCTTGGGTCGCGCCTTCCTCGGCGGCAAGATCCGCGACCTCCGCATCTTCAACCGCAGCGTCACCGAAAGCGAAGCCCGCCTGTTGAATGAGTGGCCGGCGATCCAGGCCGCACTTGGCAGCGACGGTCGCGATGAAGCCCTCAAAACTTACTTCCTCCTCCATCAGCACGCCCCCTATCAGAGCCTGGTCGCCGAGCAAAACAAGCTCCAAGTGGAAGCCCGCGCGATTGCCCGGCGCGGATCGGTGTCGTTGGTGATGGAAGAGCGCACCGACGCCAAGCCAATGGCCTGGATCCTGGCGCGCGGCGCTTACGATGCCCGCCGCCAGCAAGTGGACGCGAATACCCCCGCAGTGCTGCCGCCGATGACTTCGTCGATGCCCCGTAATCGTTTGGGCCTTGCCCAATGGCTTTTTGAAGATGGCCAGCCGCTTACCAGCCGCGTGGCCGTCAACCGCATCTGGCAGGAGATTTTCGGCACCGGCCTTAGCAAAACCGCCGAGGACTTCGGCAGCCAAGGCGAGCCGCCGACGCATCAGGAACTGCTCGATTGGCTCGCGGTCGATTTCCGCGAAAACAACTGGGACTTGAAGCGCTTGTACAAAGAGCTGCTGCTGTCTTCGACTTACCGGCAATCGGCTTTGGTGACGCCGGCGAAGCTCGCCGCCGACCCCGAGAATCGATTACTGAGCCACGCGCCGCGGTTTCGGCTGGATGGCGAAACGGTCCGCGACTATGCGCTGGCCGCGAGCGGTCTGCTGTCGCCGCAACTCGGCGGACCCAGCGTGAAGCCCTACCAGCCCGAAGGCGTCTGGGAAGCCGTCGCCATGATCGGCTCGAACACCCGCTTTTACAAAGCCGACCAGGGCGATAGTTTGTACCGCCGCTCGCTCTACACGTTCTGGAAGCGCAGCGCGCCCCCCGCCGCCATGGAGCTGTTCAATGCGCCGACGCGCGAAAACTGCACCGTCCGCCGCGAACGCACCAACACGCCGCTGCAGGCCTTGGTGACGATGAACGACACCCAGTTTGTCGAAGCTGCGCGCCAGCTTGCCGAACGCGCCATGCAGTCCACGGCCAAGTGGGAAGCGCAAACTGACTTCATCGCTACCCGCCTGCTCGCCCGTCCCCTCACCGCTCCGGAAAAAGTCATCGCCCGCAAATCCTTCACGCGTTTCGAGACTTACTACCAGGCGCACCCCGACGACGCCCGTAAGTTCTTAAACCAGGGCGAACGCAAGCCCGATCCGGCGCTGCCGCCGGCCCAATACGCGGCGCTCGCCATGCTGACCAGCCAGCTCATGAATCTCGACGAGGTCCTCAGCAAATGATCCTAAAGCCAGACCACGAGGGCCACTACTCGCCCCAAGCCGAAGAGCTTGACCGCCGCTCCCATCAGCGCTATGGGCCCGGTCGCCATCCGATGGACCCGGTCGCGCAACAGATGGCCTTAGCCGAAACGCGCCGCCGGTTCTTGAGGCAAGGCGCCACCGGAATTGGCTCTCTCGCTTTGGCTTCGCTTTTACAAGCCTCCGGAGCCGCGCCCGACAAGTCCTTCGACGCCTTGCCTGGCTTCCCGCACTTTGCGCCCAAGGCCAAGCGCTGCATCTATCTCCACTTAGTCGGCGCGCCGCCGCAGATGGAGACCTTCGACTATAAGCCCAAGATGCAGGCCCTGTTCGATACCGACCTGCCCGCCTCCATCCGCCAAAACCAGCGACTCACCACGATGACGAGCGGCCAAACCCGCTTCCCCATCGCGCCCTCCATCTTCAAGTTCGCCCAACACGGCAAGTCCGGCGCGTGGATCTCGGAGCTGTTACCCTACACGGCGAAGATGGCCGACGACATTGCCATCATCCGCTCGATGAACACCGAAGCGATCAACCATGAGCCGGCCATCACCTTTTTCCAGACCGGCTTTATGATCGCGGGCCGCCCCTGCGTCGGCTCCTGGTTGAGCTACGGCCTGGGCAGCATGAATCAGAACCTGCCCTCGTTCGTCGTCCTGCAGGCGAAGCACTACCATCCGAAGGCCGGCGTGCAGGCGATCTCCTCGCGCCTGTGGAGCGCGGGCTTCCTCTCGGGCCGTTACGCGGGCGTGGGCCTGCGCAGCGCCGGCGATCCGGTGCTCTTCATCAACAACCCCGAGGGCGTCTCCTCCGAAGTCCGGCGGGCGATGCTCGATGGGCTGGCGGAGATGAACCAGCTCAACTACGCCGCTCTGGGCGACCCCGAAACGCGGACGCGGATCGCCCAGTATGAGATGGCTTTCCGGATGCAGTCCTCCGTGCCGGACTTGACTGACCTGTCGAAAGAACCGGCCAGTACCTGGGAATCCTATGGCTCTGACGCCAAGGAGAAGCCCGGCTCCTTCGCCCATACCTGCGTCATGGCTCGCCGTTTAGCCGAACGCGGCGTGCGGTTTATTCAGGTTTACCATCGCGGGTGGGACGTCCACAATAGCTTGCCGGAGGTGCTGCCCGCGCAGTGCAAGGAGATTGACCAGCCGGTGTATGCGTTGGTTCAGGACTTGAAAGCACGCGGCATGCTCGACGATACGCTCGTGATCCTGGCTGGCGAATTCGGCCGCACCATTTACTCCCAAGGCAAGCTCACCGCCACCGATTACGGGCGCGACCATCACCCCCGCTGCTTTAGCCTCTGGATGGCCGGCGGAGGCATCAAAGGCGGGGTCGTCCACGGCGAAACCGACGACTTCAGCTACAACATCGTCCGCGACCCGGTGCATGTTCGCGACTTTCAAGCGACGATCCTGCACCAATTCGGCATCGACCACGATCGCTTCTCGCACAACTACCAGGGGCTGAATGTGAAGCTCACGGGCGTGGAGCCAGCGACGGTGGTGAAGAGCATTCTGGCCTAGTACCACCGGGCCGGATAAGGGAGGTATCTGGTGATAGTCGGATAAGATGAAGAAGGGATTTCACTATGGATGCGCTCGCGGAATAGCTAGACACGAAACTGAGGCCTGGAAACCGGAAACTGTGGCGCGGGTCAGGGAACGGGTTGCCGAGGTGATCGAACTCGCTGACGAAGACGTTCTTGACGTGATGCGGTCGCGCTTCGGCGAGCAAGAAGTGCTGGATCTGCTCGATGAGTCCTCAACCCGGTGAAGTATGGCTGGCTGATCTCGGCTTGGCCGCCAAGACCCGTCCGGTGGTGATCGTTTCGCGCTTCGACCCGGATGCGCCACGTGCCCTGGTTATCTATGTTCCGCTGACCGCGCAGAACCGAATGAGCCGAGTTGAAACATGCTCTCACCTTCGCGCTCGACTGAGGCGGTGATCGCTTACGCCGAAAGCCATCGGTCCAGACGGCGTATTGCTAAGAGAGGCTGAAGCAGTCGGGTTTCGACGTAATCACGACTTACACAGTGAAAGTACTAACTAAGCAACGTGCACCACTAACTTGCCGAAGTTTTTCCCTTGTAGCAGACCCATAAACGCCTGCGGAGCGTTCTCCAAACCTTCCACCATATCTTCCCGGAACTTGATCTTGCCGTCGCGCACCCAGGCGCCCATCTCGGCGGCGAACTCGCCATGACGATGGCCGTAATCGTCAAAGATAATAAAGCCCTGCATGCGGATGCGCTTCGTCAGCAGCACGCGCGCCAACAAGCCCAGCCGGTCCGGGCCCGGCGGCAAAGCGGTGTCGTTGTAATGCGCGATCAAGCCGCACACCGGGATGCGCGCCTTGGCATTCAACAAAGGCATCACCGCATCGAACACCGGCCCGCCGACATTTTCGAAATACACATCGATGCCTTGGGGACAGGCCGCAGCCAGTGCACCACGCAGATCGGGCTCGTTGCGATCGATGCACGCGTCGAAGCCCAGCTCTTCCACCACAAAGCGGCACTTATCCGCGCCGCCGGCCACGCCCACCGCGCGACAGCCCTTCAACTTCGCGATCTGCCCCACTGCGGAGCCCACGGCGCCACTCGCCGCGCCCACCACCACCGTCTCGCCGGCCTTGGGCTGGCCAATATTGAGCAGACCCATGTAAGCCGTGAATCCGGGCATGCCCAGCACACCCAAGGCCAAGGACGGCTGCGTAAGTGCCGGATCCAACTTACTCAGCCGTTGGCCATCGGAGAGACAGTAACTTTGCCAGCCCGTGTAGCCCATCACCAGGTCACCCACGGCGAAGCCCGGATGCTGCGAGGCCTCCACGCTCGACACCGTCCCGCCCACCATCGCCTCGCCGAGCGCCACCGGCGCGGCGTAGCTCTTGGCATCGCTCATACGTCCGCGCATGTAAGGGTCAAGCGAAAGATAAAGGGTCTTCAGCAGCACCTGACCGGGGCCGCACTCGGGCACCGGCACCTCCTCGAGGCGAAAATCCTCAGGCTTCGGGGCGCCAACGGGGCGCGAGTTCAAGACGATGCGGCGATTGACAGGCACCTGACTACGGTATCTTAATTCTCATCGGCGCGCCGCAGTTGCACGTCGTCCACGCCGGGCGCGTTACTGATCGCCCCCGCCGCCGCAATCACCGATATGCCGGCGCGCAAATGGATTCGGTAAGTGACTTCCACGTAGGCGCCGCCCTTAGCCGTACCGAGCGAGACTAAGTTGTGGCTCGCCACGTGGGGCGCCACGGAATTACTAAATACGCTGAGTAAGTCCTGCCCCGGGGGAATCCGCAAGCGAAGAAAGTACTCCGGCTCCTCCGACCGCTCCGCCCGAAAGAGCCTGGCCATGGCGAAGGTAGCGACGCCAATGACGCCAATGCCTAGCACAGCCACCCATAAGTCACTGGTGCCGGCCGCCATCCCCACCACCACGGCGAAGATCACGTAAGCGGTATCCTGCGTATCTTTCACCACGGTGCGGAAACGGACAATCGACAACGCGCCCACTAGGCTAAAGGCCCGCGCCACGTTATCGCCCACCACCTGACTTACCATGGCGATCAACACGCACAGCAGCACCAAGGTGATCGCGAGCGACGTGCTCGCTTCGGCCGCCCGCACCCGCCGGTAGATCCACGCCACTAGCGCCCCCAGTAACGCCGCCGCTAACAACCGGGCCAGCACCACTTCGGGCGCCACGCTGGCGGAGTTACTCGCCAGCGGCTTCCAAATTTCAAGCATGCGTCAATTGTGCCCCATAGCCCAGGGCTACCGCTGCGGTCCGGTATTTGGAGACCGCATTCGGCAGCAGGCGAAACTCGGCCATCAGCCGCGCAAAGACCGCCGGAATCTCACCGCGGTACTTGAGTTCGAGCACGGCTTCGATTTGCGAAAGCGGATGGGCTTCGCCCGGCGCGGCGAATTCCAGGCGGTCCACCCGCACGGCCCGCAGTTGATCATCGAGCGTCAGGCGGATCGGCTGGCCCTGTTCGCCGGCGCCCACACGCGCCAATCGCCGGTAAGAGATTTCGCACACCGGCCGCAGCGCCCGCGCATGCAAGCGCCGGCCGAACCACGCGCTCTCGCCCTCCGCCAAGGCAATCAATGCCTCACTGGGAACCGCCGTGCGCCATTTCCGTACTATGCCCTGGTGCTTCAACTTACGCTCCAGGAATAACTCAGTCGCCGCACCATATCGGCGCACCCGGTACTTACTCCGCCCATAAGAGCCACGGCGGCGCAGCACGTCAAACTCCGGCGTATCGAAGTAAAGACTGCTAGTGCGATAACACTCATCCGCGTCAAGCTGAGCTAACGGATCCGGCGATAACTCGCGCTGGGCCCAAACACGAATCGACGCGGCTTGGGTGGCGTTCAACCGGAACTTCATCTCGCGCATCGGCGCGCTCGAAGTTCTCATTGCGGCGGCCTCATTCCGATCCCCGGTTCGCCCATTCCGGGGGGGCCAAATGGCATCGCCGGCAGTAGGTCCTTCATGATGCCCGTCTTCAGTTGCTCCGCGGTCAGTTGCCCGGATCCATCCGCATTCCAGCTCTCAAACCAGCGGCCTAACGTCTGTTTGAGCTCGTTGCCCGCAATCGTCCCGTCCCGATTGGTGTCGAACTTCGGGAAGATCATTCGCCCCAGCATCATCCCCAGCCCTGGAAAGCCCCCGGCCGACCGCC
The DNA here is from genome assembly GCA_038215525.1 of Bryobacterales bacterium. Lineage (GTDB taxonomy): Bacteria > Acidobacteriota > Terriglobia > Bryobacterales > Bryobacteraceae > JALHNI01. The sequence continues at coordinate 23,687 of JBBQQS010000004.1, read as the reverse complement.
ACTTTCGATCAACCCAACCGTCTTGCCAGCCATAGACCTCCCATTCCGGGCCCAAGTCCTCGAAAAATTTGCGGGTCACGGGCTTGAACAACGCCCTACCCTTCGCCGGATACCGATCGTTTAGAAAGCTCTGGTCCACATCCTCCACCAAGGAATACAGCCCCAAGTATTTCCGTTCGTACTTCCCGGCCACCGTCACAAACACCTTGGCAGCCGTCCGTGGCGCCGGCACCGGAGCGTCGCGGTAAAGCCGATGCGAGAGCGTTTCGTTCATCATCCTCATATCGGCCACACCGCTGTGGAGGTTTAGCGTCGTTACGCCCGCCAGCACCCCGTCCTTCGTGTAACGATTCAAATCGATCTTCATGGACCGCTCAGCGACCCGCGCGACATCATAAACGTCGAATTGCCCCTACAGCGCACCGCCACCTCCGGCCAGGAATGCCCTGCCAACTCAAGCGTCGCGTGCACGTAAGGAAACTCGGTGCCGCTCATACCCGAAAGGCTATTTTTGTTGCCTTTCGCGGCCGGCATCGGCGGCCCCCCCCGGACCCGGCATTTCGAGCATCGCGTTCATGCCCGCGCCAAACTGCTCGTTCGTTACCTGGCCACTCTTCGCCGCATCCCACTCTGCAAACCACGCTCGCCCAACCCATCGAACTCGGCCCGCGACAACTTGCCGTCGCCATTCCGGTCGCCCTTCAGGAACGCGGGAGCCATCATCATCGCCGGCGAGAAGCCGCCCCCACTTTGTTCGTTACAAACCGCTCACTGCTTTTTTGCGGTGCCGCCGCCTACAGCGTCCAGGGCAACAGGATCATCCAATTTCTCAACATACGCCAAGCTCTCCAATCCTGCCCTCAGAATAAGATTGTAATCGCGTTTCCGCAGTTAAGAATGTTTAAGCGTTAGAATAAGTGAACTTGGAAATGCAAGCGCCATTCCCGGGGACCCGCACCGATCGACTTTCCGTGCTGGTCATCGTACCCTGCCTGAATGAGGGTCCCGTCCTCCGCCAAACGCTGGTGGAGTTACTCTCCCTCAACCTGGGCGTCGTCGTCGTTGACGATGGCTCGTCCCCACCCATGCGCGACTTCTGCCGTGGCTTGCCCGTCCACCTACTGCGCCACTCCGTCAACCTGGGCCAAGGCGCCGCCCTGCAAACCGGCATGGATTACGCTTTGGGTCTAGGCGCCGAATACCTGATCCACTTCGACGCCGACGGCCAGCATGACCCGGCGTCGATTCCCCGCGCGCTCGAAATCCTGCGCCGCGGAGACACCGCCGTCGTCCTCGGCTCTCGCTTCCTCAACGCCGAGCACACCCGCGCCGTGCCCTGGCTCAAGCGCTGCATCCTGCGCGGCGGTATCGCCGTTTCCTGGGTATTCTCCGGCCTCTGGCTCACCGACACGCACAATGGCTTCCGCGGCTTCACCCGCGCCGCCGCGCAACAGATCCATCTCACCGAAAATGGATTTAGCCACGCCACCGAAATTCTGGAACAAATCCATCGCGCCGGGCTACGCTACCGGGAACTCCCCACGCTGGTTCGCTACACGGACTATTCCCAGCGCAAAGGGCAAAGCGTTGCCAATAGCGTCAACCTGATCGTCGATCTGCTCTTACACAAGATCCTCAGATGACGAAAATTCAGTTCTTACTCATCGGCTCGCTTATCGCCGGCGCCGCCGGCGTCTGGTTCGCCCTGGGCACCAAGTTACTCGACCGCCTGGCCATGATCGCCCTCATGGCCACCGGTATCTACTTCGTCGCCCTGCCGGACCACACCACTGCCATTGCCAAGTTTCTCGGTGTCGGCCGAGGCACTGACTTATTGCTTTACCTGAGTATCATCACCGGGAGTTACGCCATCTTACTTGTCTACTTACGCACCCGCCGCCTGGAGCGAAAATTGACCGAACACGTCCGCGCCATGGCCTTACACCACGCCGTCCCGCCGGTGGACCAGCCATGATGAGATTCCTCTATGCGGCCGCTTTACTATTGGCCGCTCCGCTCTATGTGCCGCGGCTCTTGCGCAGTTTCTGGATCGATGAAGCGGGCACTTACTGGATGGCCCACGAGGGCTTCGTCGCCGCCATCGAGAAATGCTCCCATTGGCCCGGCCAATCCATCCTCTACGGCGCCCTCACTTCCCTTTTCTGCCTCGATACGGAAGGGCCTTGGCGAGAGCCGCTATTGCGCTTCCCCAGCCTAATCGGCATCGGCCTGATGCTCTACTTCACTTCGCGGCTCGCTAGCCGGGCCGTCAGCGCCATGGCTGGCCTCACCACGTTCATCCTGCTTCTGTTTCATCCCGCTAGCATTGAGTTGTTCTCACTAGCCCGTCCTTATGGCTTAGCCGCCGCCGCCGTCTCTGCTTCGTTCTATTTTCTGTATGAATGGGTAGAAACTCGGGAGCGGCGCTTTGTGCGCTACTACGCCATCGCCACGATACTCATCTTCTATCTCCACTACCTCTTCGTGGTCGCCCTCGCCGCGCAAGTGATCTATCTCGCCTGGGTATTTCTGTTCGAGAAAAGAACCGCGAAATGGCTAGACCTGGGGTTGGCCCTGGCCGCCGTCGGGTTGTTCCTCTTGCCGCTGGTGCCACATATGCGCTTGTTGCTACGCGACTCACACACACTCCCGGTGGCGGGCAAGCCGTCCTTGGCCAGCCTCCGGTACGCGCTCCTGCCCCAGACTCTGATGGTCGGCGTCGCGGCAGCAGTGGCAGCTGCCGTCGCATTTCGCGACCGGCAGTCGAAATGGGTTTTCCCCAGGGCGGACTTCCTAGTGCTGCTTGCCGGTTGGTTCGCCGCCGGCACCGCCGCCCTGTTTGTGATCTCCCGGCTCACCACGCACCATGTGTTCATCCCGCGTTATCTCGGCTCGGCGATACCATCTGAATCGCTCGCTCTGGCGGCATTGGGCGCGATCCTGATTTCGGGGCGCTGGGTCGCGGGCTGGGCCCTCCTCGTGGCGCTGCTCACCACCGCTAATCCCCTGGAATGGCCGAATCTCTGGATTACCGGAGGCCAGGAAGCCCGGCCGGCCATCGACATTGTGCGACAACTCTCCCCCGCTCAGCCGCCGCTCTTCTTTCAAAGTGGCCTGATCGAGTCGAATTTCCTCGATTGGCGCAAAGGTCCCGAGGGCACTTACCTCTTTAGCGAGTTAGTCGCTTACCCAGTGCCGAATCGCATTTACCCTTTGCCCATTCGCTTCACCGACGAAGTAAAACCTTACGTCTCCGGCTTAATGGAGGGCGAATTACAAGGCGCCCCCGTCATCTTACTCATCTGTCAGGGTGAGGTGCCCGAATGGTTCGCCACTAACCTCACCGCGCGCGGCTATCGGATGGCATTAAGCCGCCCCAACGTCTACACCGTCGCTACGTTTCAACGTTAGCCCCCGTGGATTACCCAATAATCTCCTCAATCGGCTCGCCGAAATCGAGATCGATGCGCTTATGCCCCGGCACTTCCAGCTTCCGCGGATCCAGCCCCAACTGATGCAGCACTGTTGCATGTAGATCCGTCACATAGTGCCGATTTTCCACCGCATGAAAGCCAATCTCATCTGTCGCCCCATGCACCGTACCGCCCTTGATCCCGCCCCCGGCCAGCCAAGCCGAAAACCCATAGGGATGATGGTCGCGCCCGTTCGTACCTTCGGCCCCCGGCGTGCGGCCAAACTCCGTCGCAAAAACAACTATCGTATCGTCCAGCATCCCGCGCTGCTTCAGATCCTTTAGTAACCCGGCGATCGGCTGGTCCACCTGGGCACAAAGCTCGCCGTGGGTCTTCTTCAAGTTACTATGCGCATCCCACTTACCGGCGCCGCCATTGTTCCCGTGAAATACCTGGATAAAGCGCACGCCGCTCTCCGCCAGTCGCCGCGCCGCAAGTAGCGTTTCGCCGAAGGGCTTAGTTACTTCCTGATCCAACCCGTACAGCTTGCGCGTCGCCTCATTCTCGGTATTAAATCGCATTACCTCCGGCACCGCCGTTTGCATCCGGAACGCCAACTCATAGCTTTGAATACGCGCCTTCAGCGCTCGGTCATCCGGATACTCAATCTCGGCCAGCCGATTGAAATCTCGAATCAATTCAAACTGCTTTCGCTGCTCCTCCGGTTCCATAAAAGGCTTGGCATAGGCCAGCGGATTCTCGGGCTTTACATCAATTCGCACGCCCCCATGCTGCGGACCCAGATAACCTGCGCCGTGCGCCCCAGGCCCGCCACAGCAAGTATCGATCGGCTCGCCCAATACGACAAACTGAGGCAGATTCTCATTGAGCGAACCCAAACCGTAATGCACCCAAGAGCCGATCGTCGGTAACTGCCCTTCCAGCACATGCCGCCCCGTATGAAACTGCATCTGCGCCCCGTGGTTATTGTCCGTCGTCCACAAGGACCGCACCACCGCCAAATCATCCACACACCCACCCACGTGCGGAAACCAATCGCTCACCTCAATCCCGCTTTGGCCGCGCTTCTGATAACCCACCTGCAGCGGATAAAGCCGCGGCTGCGCCTTGTGTAAGCCCACGATCAACTCGCGCAGGTTCTGCTTCACCAGCGGACTCTCCAGCGCCCCCGCATGCGGCGTATCGCCCAGTAACTTCCCGGCGTACTTATTTAACTCCGGCTTAGGGTCGAAACTCTCCATATGGCTCACGCCGCCAATCATGAACAGCCAAATCACCCGCTTCGCCTTCGGATTCACGGGCTTTTGCGCGCTTAACATCGAGCTCAGTGCTAAACCCGTAAAGCCCATCCCGGTCTTAGCCAGGAATTGTCGACGCTGCATCTTACCGTTCTCCTTTCACCGAATCGTCACGAAATCATTATGGTTCAAAAGTGCATGCACTAAGTTTCGCGCGGTGCTCTTTTCGAGGAAACTCTCAGCCAAGGCCTTTTCCTTCGCCGAAGGCGGCCGCCCTAAGATCGCCAGGAAGGCCCGTTGAGTAAATTGTGGACCTTCCAATCTCTTCGCCAGCGTCTCCGCCATCTGCCGACTCAACTCGCTATTGGCCATCGCCAAGGCCTGCTGCGGCACCACGCTCTCATCGCGCTGGTAGCACTCGGTCGGGTTCGGCCCGTCAAACACCTTTAGAAACTCCATCTGCGCATCCGGCGAGTGGCTGAAATACAAACTCCGCCGGTGAGACTCAAAGCCCTTAGCCGTATCTAGCTCCGGCCCGCCCATCGTCCGGTCTAACTGCCCCGCCACCGCCAGCGTGCTATCCCGCACCGCCTCGGCTTCTAAGCGCCGCGGATTCATCCGCCAAAGGTACAAGTTTTCCGGGTCGATCTTCGCATTCGGATGCTGCGCCTCACCCGCCGTCGACCGCATCTGGTAAGCCCGGCTCGTCAGGATCAACCGATGCAGCCCCTTCATGCTCCAGCCCGTGCGGACTAACTCGGTCGCCAAATAGTCGAGTAACTCCGGCTGCACCGGCGCCTTGCCGTTGCGGCCGAAGTCAAATACCGTCGGCACCAAAGCTTGGCCGAAATGACGCAGCCAAATGTGATTCACCGCCACGCGCGCCGTAAGTGGATTCTGCCGCGAAGTAATCCATTCGGCCAATGCTTTGCGCCGGCCCGTGCTCTTAGTGAGATACTCTTTGCCAACCGGCGTATAGCCGGTGGCCGGTTGCTCCAACGCCGCCGTAGCCGCAGCGAGCTTCTTCTTCGCCTCGGTGATCTTCTTCTCGTCTTTTTTCTCGGGCACTAGTGCCGCGGTAAGTTCGACCTGCGCCCGCAGAAGATTCTCGTCACCCTTCAGAATGCCCGCTTCCCGTTCCTTGGTCCGCGCGATCGCGGCCAGTTCTTCAAAGCGTTTGTCCGCCGGCTCGGCATACTTCGCTCGGTCTGCGGCAATGCGGGCTTCGAGTGCGGGCACCGCCGCTTGGGCTGCCTTCAACGCCTTCGTCGCCAGTTCCAACCCATCCGCCGCCCCCCGCATCTTCGCGTAACCTGACTTCACCGTGCCCTCAGCCAATTCCTTCTCGACCTTCGCGTAAGCTTCCTTCTGCTTCTCTAACTCGGCTTCGGCCTTCGTTACCGCCCCCTTTGCCTCCGCCAGTAAATCGATAGCGACGAACTCGCGATGGTCCGGATAATAGTCCGATAGTGGCAATGATACCGGCGCAATCTTGCCGAGCGCTGGGCCAAGGTGGGCCGGCACCGCGGGGAGTAGGGAATTAGATTTATCCGGCGTCTGGATGTTGCCACGAATTAACAAATAAGTTGGCCGGTCCAGCGCCGCGTCGTAAATCCGCGTCAACCCATCCTTGTCGATATCGGTCTTCCCCTGCACCCGATCCACCCGCACTTCGTAGGGCTCAAAGAAAGCCCGGAACTTATAATACTCATCTTGCGAAATCGGATCGTACTTATGATCATGGCAACGCGCGCACTTCACGGTGACACCCAGAAACGCGAGCGTCGTATGATCCACCGCATCCTGCATCCAGCCGTCGCGATCGTACTTCGAGTAATTCCGCGCCAAGAATCCTGTCGCGCGCAATGTATCCGGATCGCCCGGAGCCACCTCATCTCCCGCCAGCATCTCCGTAATCATCCGGTCATAGGGCTTATCGCGATTTAGCGACTCCACAATCCAATCCCGCCAACGCCAAACGAACTTATGGCTATTCCGTACATCGTTGCCATTGCGATAACCATACCAATCGCTATAGCGCCAGATGTCCATCCAGTGCCGGCCCCAGCGCTCGCCGTAACGCTGATCCGCCAGCAATCGATCGACCAACTTCTCGTAAGCGTTGGCCGAAGTATCTTTTAAAAACGACTCGCTGTCTTCCACCGTCGGCGGCACACCCAGTAAGTCGAGATATACCCGCCGCAGCAGTGTCCGCCGATCCGCCGACGGCATAGCGGCAAGTTTCCGCTGCTCGCGCGCCACGCTCAAGAAGGCGTCAATCGGATTGCCGGGCCGCGGAGGCGTCGCTCGCACTGGCGGCACGAAAGCCCAATGATTAGGCACCACCGCCGCGGCCTTCGAAACCAACGTCTCCCCCCAAGGAGCACCCTGATCAATCCAACTCGCCACCGTGGCGATCTCCGCATCACTCAACTTAGCCGCGAACTTCGGCATATTCGGCTTCGCCAAGTGCGCCACGGCCAGATACAGCAGACTCTCTTTGGACTTACCCGGCACGATCCCCGGCCCCCGGTCGCCGCCGCGCACGGCCGTTTCCCGCCGCGTGAGGTCGAGCCCCGATTGCTTGTTCTGCGCGTTATGGCAACCGGCGCCACGCGTCTCAAGTAACTGCAATGCCGGCGGTGCCTGGCCGTAAGCCACACCTACGAGCAAAAGACACTGAAATCGCTTAAACAATGCTCCGAATCACCTCGCCTTGGATTTCCGTCAACCGCTCGCGCCGGCCTTGATGTAAGTAATTCAAAGAATCCTGTTCCAGGCCCAACTGATGCAAAATCGTCGTGTGGATGTCGCGCAAATGGTGCGGATTCTCCGTAGCATACAGACCCACGTCGTCAGTCGCACCTTCCACCACGCCTCCCTTCACGCCTCCGCCCGCCATCCACATCGTAAAGCCGGTATTGTTATGGTCGCGCCCCTTGCCGCCTTGCGCCTCCGGCGTCCGCCCAAACTCGCCGCCCCACACCACCAACGTACTATCGAGCAAACCACGCTGATGTAAGTCCTTGAGCAACGCGGCAATCGGCTGATCCACCCGGGCCGCCATGCGTAAGTGGTTCTCCTCGATATCGTCATGGGCATCCCATTGCGAAATCGCCGGACCTCCCGATACCACCGTGATACAGCGCACGCCTTTTTCTACCAACCGTCGCGCCATCAAACAACGACGCCCGAAGTCTTCGGTAACCGCCTGGTCCATGCCATAAGCCTGCCGGATGTGCGCCGGCTCATTCGCCAAATCAAAGATCGCCGGCGCCTCGGTCTGCATGCGGAAAGCCAAATCGTAAGTACTCAGCCGGGCCGAAAACTCATCATCGCCCGGCCGCATGGTGGCTTCGTCTAATTCCCGGATAAAGCCCAAAGTCTTCTTCCGCTGCGCCAACCCAACGCCTTCCGGCAATTCCAAATTCAGCACCGGCTTCGGCCCGCCGCGAAAGACATTGGGCTGATACACCGCCGGCAGAAAGGCATTCGAATAAACCGGCTGGCCCGCCTCAATGGTCCCGAAAGGATCGGGCATTACTACGTAGCCCGGCAGACTCTGGCTCTCCGAACCCAAGCCATACAGTGCCCACGACCCCAGGCTCGGAAAGCCCGGCAGGATGCGGCCGGTGAACAACTGATACTGCGCCGATGAGTGGATAAACGCGTCCGCCTGGCAGGACCGAATGACGGCTAAGTGGTCCGCACAAGTCGCCGTATGGGGCAGTAAGTCCGAAACCCACAGCCCGCTTTGGCCGTGCTGCTGGAAAGTTCGTTTGGTGCCGAGTAACTTAGGCGTCCCGTTAATGAATTGCCGCTTGGCGGGCTGAAAGGACGGCGGCAGTGGCTCGCCATTCAACCGATTCAGCAGCGGCTTCGGGTCAAAGGTTTCCATCTGGCTGGGTCCGCCGGCCATGAAGAGAAAAATCACCGACTTGGCCTTCGCCACCCGATGCGGCTTTTTGGCCGCCAGCGGATTCACGGTTTCGGCTTGCAGCATCGCTCCAAAGGCCAAACTGCCGAAGCCACAAAAGGCATCGGTCAAGAATTCGCGTCGATTGCGGGTGGGCTGATAGTGGCTCATGGGACGTATAAGAAGTCGTTCGCGGCAAACAAAGCCAAAGTAAACTCACGCAGCGGACTCGTCGCCAGAAAACGCCGCGACGCTTCCCGCTCCTTCGCCACCGGCGGACGGCCAAACACCAATTCGAAAGCCAGCTCAATCCGCTTCGCCGGCTCTTCCTTCTCCAGTCGCGCAGCCAATTCGACCGAGGCCTGCCGCGTCACCGCGCCATTCAGCAATTCGAGTGCCTGCGGCGCATGCGTACTGCTCTCCCGCCGCGCACAGCTCAGCAGCGTATCTGGCGAATCGAACACCTCCATAAACGGCATTCGCATATTGCGCTTCTGAAACAAGTAGATACTACGCCGATTGTGCTCGGCCGCGTCCGGCGTCACCGCCCATTGGTCGGGCTTATAGAGTAAGTTCACCAGCTCTGGCTCGATCGGAGTAAACACCCCCGGGCCACCACGCTTGTCATTCAGAACGCCCGCCGCCGCCAACATCGCGTCGCGCATTTCTTCCGCCTGCAAACGCCGCCGGTTGTAACTCGAAAGAAACCGATTCCGCGGATCCTTCTCGTTCGGCGGCGCATATGCTTGCCGATAGGTGCTACTCAGCACCATCATCCGGTGCAACGGCTTCATCCGAAATCCGCCTGCCACAAACTCATTGGCCAACCAATCGAGTAACTCGGGGTGCGTGGGCCGCGCGCCCATTCGGCCAAAATCATTTGGCGTCGCCACGATGCCCGCGCCAAAGTGGCCCATCCACAGACGATTCACCAACACCCGCGCCGTTAAAGGATTCGCCGGGTCGACAATCCACTGCGCGAGTTTCAACCTCGGCTTCTCGATCGCCTCGCCCCACTCGGGCGCATCGTCCGGCAACAGCACCCCCAAAGGCCGCATGCCCATCTTCGCCGCCGGCGCATCGCTCGATCCCCGCAACAGCACATGCACCGGCTGATACAACTTCGGCTCGTCGCGGACACTCTTCAGTTCCGGCAGCGGCTCCGGCACCTGTTTTTCCTTCACGCCAATTATCTGCTCAATCGCCGCCTTATCCGCCGGCGCCGCTTCTTTCAGCCGCTTCTTCAGCGCCGCCAATTCTTTATTCGCCGCCGCCGTCCGCGCCTTCCAATCGGCTTTCTCCGCTTCCGTAGACATCGGAATATCATAGTGCTCGGTAGTAGCGAAGAAACTCTGCATACGGTAATAGTCGGTATGGCGGATCGGGTCGAACTTATGGTCATGGCAGCGCGCGCAGCCCAAAGTAACTCCCAGAAATGCGGACCCCACCACGTTCGTCATCTCCGTCAGAATCTCGTTCCGGATATAAGCCTTATCCTGATTGCCCGCATTCCGGCGATAAGGTCCCAGGCGATTGAAACTCGCCGCCACTAACATCTCGCGATTCTCCGGATCGATTTCATCGCCGGCCAATTGCTCGGTCACGAATCGATCGTAGGGCTTATCTTCCGCGAAGGAACGGATGACATAGTCCCGGTACTGCCAGGCCTCGCTGCGATGCGTATCATACTCAAAGCCATCGCTCTCGGCGAACCGGACCACATCGAGCCACTGCCGTGCCTGCCGCTCCGCATAAGCCGGAGAAGCGAGCAAGCGATCCACTAACTGCTCATAAGCCTGGGGCGATTTGTTAGCGACAAAGGCCCGCACCGCTTCGGGCGTGGGTGGCAAGCCGGTCAGGTCCAAATATACTCGCCGAATCAAAGTTTGGCGCGAAGCCGGCGGGGCGGGAGTGAGACCTTGCTCCTTCAGTTTGTCGCGAACAAAGGCGTCGATCGGCTGCGGAGCCCCAGGGGGAACTACGGGATTCGCGCGCGGCCGCAAGGACCAATGTTTCCGTTCCGCAAGCGTATACCCGTCAGCCGCATATGCCAATGCGGCCAGCCCGAGCGCCGCCAAGAATAACCGAAAGGTCATAGAAAATCGCCTAGTAGGGCCGAACGTCGACGGGGCTGGCGAAGCCAGAGTTGGCCGGTCCATCACCCAAATTATCACAGGCGGCGGTCAGCGTCGCTGGTACTTCAGGTTGTCGCCATTGCGCGTCTGCGTGGTGGGGAAGATCAGGTAGGGCTCGCCGCGCCCCCGTCCGCATAGCGCTCGCGATCGATGACGTGGCCCGAATCAGGCGAATCAATCGTCAGCCGTACCCGATCGCCCTGACGCAGATTCGCATTCGCCGGGACGCGCTCCGGCGCCCATTCGGTGGTGTTGTTTTCCTCCTCCTGCATTAAAATGCGCGCCCCCGGTTCATTGCCTCCACGGTTCCGGCAACGGCGCCGCACCTACTGGCAACACGTGCTGCGACTGAAAGACTCAGAACTGAAAGACTCAGACCGACTCGATCATAAGTTATTTATAATCAATCAGATATAAGGATCTAAGCGAAACGCCAAGACGCATCCTATCCGATAACTTATTGAAAATATTACACTTAGACGAATGGCGCTCGTAACGCATTCTTTTTGATAGACATACAAACTCGCCTCCCCGCCGCCCACCGCCCTCATTTGACACAACCCGCCCCCGCTCCCTATACTTAGACATTGGGGACAGACTTGTCCTCCAGGCCCTGTGCGGCCTTTCGTGGCGTCCGGATCTCCCTAAGGCAACATTAAGCCGGCGCGAAGGAAATTATTAAATGCCGAAAAGAACATTTCAGCCCAACAATCGCCGCCGGGCCAAGGTCCACGGATTCCGCAAGCGCATGGACACCAAAGATGGTCGCAACGTCATTGCCCGCCGCCGGGCTCGTGGCCGTTGGAAGTTGACGGTCAGCGATGAGCGCAACGTGCGCTGGGCCGGTCAAGTCCGCTAGGACCATTCTTGTGGTCCCAGACTTATGGGGCTTCCCAAAATCATGCCGCCTACTGCGGTCGGCTCAATTCAAACAAGTCTACGACAACGGTTTTCGACATCAGTCGACCTGCTTCGCCGCCTTTTGTCTGGCGGCGGACCCGACGGGTGCGCAAATTGGCTTCACGACTCCGCGTGGACTGGGCAAAGCCGTATTCCGCAACCGCCTCCGCCGTCGCATCCGCGAGCAGGTGCGCTTGCACTGGCCCCTGCTGGGCCCTCGGTGGCGCATCGTCATCAATCCTCGCCGCGCCGCAGACAACGCCACGCCCCAACAAATCAAGCAGGAAGTAGAACGCCTTTTCGTCCGCTTAGCGCGGCTCTCCTTGTCCTCCTCCGAGGCTACAAGCTCATGATCTCCCCGTTCCTGCCCTCCGCTTGCCGTTTCCACCCCACCTGCTCCTGCTACATGCATGACGCGATTGCCGCCCACGGCGCCGCCCGCGGCATCTACTTAGGCGTGCGACGATTATTGAAGTGTCACCCGTGGCATCCGGGCGGTTTCGACCCCGTGCCCCACCAACCCAAAAGAACTGAGCTGCATGGCCGACAATAAGCAAGAATTCTCCATGGAGCGCAATCTGCTCCTGTTTTTCGTGATCGCGGGCGGCATCCTATACTTCTCGTCCACCTTCTTTCCACCGGCCGTCCCGCCCAAGCCCGCCATCGTCAAGAAGGAGGCCCCTTCCCAACAACAACCGGCCATTGCCCCCACCCCCGCCAAACCCGGCACCCCGGCCGCCAAGGCCACAGCCACTGCCACTGCCACTGCCACTGCCAGTACCGTCGCCGGCGCGAAGGAAGAGATCCTCGAGGTCGATACTGACGTCCATAAAGTCCGCTTCTCCACCCGCGGCGGCGTCGTGCTCTCCTGGCAGCTCAAAAAGTACAAGGACACCAACGGCAAGCCCCTCGAACTCGTCCAGCCCAACGGTTCCTCCAGCCCCAGTGTTGGTTACCCGATGCGCTTCGCCTTCACTGAAAAGTTCCCCGGCGTTGACCCGAATCAGCTCATCTACGCCCATCGCTTTCCCACTGAAGGCTTCCAGACCATTGAGTTCGAATACGCCGACGCCAATTTCCGCGGCAAAAAGAAGTTCGTCTTCCAGAAGAGCGACTACCGCGTGCAGGTCTCCACCGAGGCTTTTGTCTCAGGTCAACCCGCGCCCCACAACCTCACCTGGCGGGGCGGCTTCGGCGACGCCACCGTCAACGCCCCCTCCAGCTACGTCCACTCCATCCACATGACCGGCCCGGACGCTACTCAAGGCGAAGGAATCCTCGCCGGCCTTCGCGACCCTCGCGGCCAATTGGTCATCCGCGATGGCAAAGCCGCCTCCGACGGCACCATGGTCGAACGCGGCCAATTCGCCTTCGCCGGCGTCGAGGACTCCTACTTCGCCGCCGTCTTCTTCCCCAAGCAAACCGGCCGTATCATCGAACTTCGCACCTACTCCGACCCCGTCAAGCAAATCAGCGACGGCACCACCGAGCCCCACGCCGGCGTCTCCGTCGGCGGCAACCCCACCAACGACTTCACCTTCTTCGTCGGCCCCAAGGACGTCGACATCCTCCGCGCCACCGACCCCACCCTCGAGCGCATCATCGACTGGGGCTCCTGGCTCGGCTGGCTCGCCAAGCCGCTCTTCTCCGGCCTCGTCATCGTACACAACTGGGTGAAAGGCATCTCCCCCAACTACTCCTACGGCTGGGCCATTGTCATCGTCACCGTCATCATCAACATGGCCATGCTGCCTTTGAAGATCACCAGTCTCAAATCGGCTAAGAAGATGCAAGCCATTCAGCCCGAGTTTCAGCGCATCAACAAGAAGTACGAGGGGCTCGGCATGAACGACCCCAAGATGACCCAGAAGAACGAAGAGGTGATGGCCCTGTACAAAAAGAACGGCGTCAACCCCGCCGGCGGCTGCATTCCGCTGCTCATCCAGATGCCGTTTCTCTTCGCCTTCCTCACCGTCTTGAACGTCGCCATTCAGATGCGCGGCGCCCAATTCCTGTGGATTACCGACCTCTCCCGCCCCGAGACGATTCCGGTCCGCCTGCTGCCCCTCATGATGGTCGGCACCCAGTTTCTGCTCCAAAAAATGACCCCCACCAGCCCCGGCATGGACCCCGCCCAAGCTAAGATGATGATGTTCATGCCCCTCATGTTCCTCTTCTTCTTCTACAGCGCGTCCAGCGGCTTGGTACTATATTGGCTTATCGGCAACATGATTGCGATCGCCCAGCAATGGTTCTTTAACCGCTTTCTGTAAAGCGCTCAACACTGAAAATTCGAGGTCCAATGTCCGAGAAAAAATATGCGAACGACACCGCCCGGGAACAGATCCTGGCGTTTCTTGATCAAACCGTTGACAACATGGGCCTCGACCTCGACGCCGACTTTGCCGACCCCGATCAGAGCATCCAGTACTTCGAGAATCCCGAACTCGTAGTCGACTTCATCGGCGACGATGCCGAAATGCTGCTCGAAAACAAGGCGGAGCTCCTGCTCGCTCTGGAGCACCTGACGATGGAAATGCTTCGGGTGCCGCCCGAGGATCACTCCCTCATCTGCTTTGACACCAATGATTACCGCCGCTTGCGCATCGAAGAGCTGCGCATGAGCGCCGCCAGCGCCGCCGAGCGTGTCAAGAAAAGCGGCCAGCCCTTCATCTTCTCCTCCATGAACAGCCGCGAGCGCCGGATCCTCCATCTCGCCCTCCGCGAAGAGACAGAACTCCGCAGCGAAAGCCTCGGCGTCGGTTCCCAGCGCCAAGTGGTGGTCCTCCCCAAAGAAGCCCCCCTGCCCGCCGCTCCCCCGGCTCCTGCTTTCCGGCCCCCGCCCATCCGTGGCTTCGCAGCGACAGCCACTCCCGGCTGGAAGCCCGAGCCTCCCGCCGAAGACCGTGGTGATCGCGGCGGCGCCCGCGGCGGGTTCCGTGGTGGCCGTGACGGCGATCGTCGCGGCGGCGGTGGTGGCGGTGGCGGTGGCGGTGGCTTCCGCGGCGGCAGCGGTGGCGGCCGTCCCCCAGGCGGTGGCGGCGGACGTCCCGGAGGCGGCGGCGGTGGCCGCGGCGCCCCCCGCGGTCGTTAGGTTCCCTCCACCTGGACTTTCAACATTTGCCGCACTGGGGTAGCTGCTAGCATAGGCTCATGGCCACGATTCCGAGAGTCCTCGCCTATCGAGATTGGCTCAACCTGCCCATCGTCGAAGGTGGCGCGGATGAAGTCGTCAATGGAGAGCAGCGCCTCATGCCGCCCGCCCGCTTTGCCATGCGGAAATCCTTCGCCGCCTGAATCGCCTCCTCGATCGTCAAGTCGACGAGGCAAAAGTCGCCGTTTACGATTCCAACTTCGGTCTCCTCATCAGCCAGGAACCCCTCATCTGCCGCTCGCCCGATCTGGCTGTCTACTGGACCGATCAAATCCAAGTTCTTGACGGCCTTTTCTGCTCTGCGCCCAGCCTGATTGCCGAAGTCCTCTCGCCTTCGGAGACTCATTCGCGCGAGGACGAAAAACTGCGACTACGCGAACCTGGGTGTCATGGAAGTCTGGATGATTTCCCCCGACACCCAAACCGTCGCGGTCTACCAGTTACGGAACGGTCAACTGGAGAGTATCGCCCTTATAACTAATGGCGATCTGAAACCAGTCCGTTTCCCCGGCGTTTCCATTCCTGTCGCCGCTCTCTGGCCAGCACCGCGTTAGCCCTCATGCTGTATTGCTCGACCAAGCCGATTTCGCCACCGGTCCCCTGCAACTTGTCAGCTTCGCGCGCCCCGGCAAGTTGTTCACCGCCAGCACGGCTATCGTGATAGCCGACGTCGGCACACCCAAGCTCGATTCTCGCCTACGCAAAAGTCACTGACTCACCCCACCGTCACTAACTCCTCACTCGCCATCCGCTTCAACTGCCCGCAAGCCGCATAAATATCCCGTCCCCGCGGCTTCCGTAAGTAACAAGGCACCTGCTCCTTCACAATCCGCTGGAACGACTCCACCCGCTCCGGCGTCGGCGTCCCGTAAGGAATTCCCGGCCCCGGATTCAGCGCAATTAAATTCACCTTACAATTCAACTTACGAATTAACTGCACCACCCGCCGCGCATCTTCATCGGTATCATTCACGTCCTTGAGTAACACATACTCAAACGTCAACCGTTCGTCCTTCCGTAGCGGATATCGCCGGCACGCCTCCATCAAATCCGCCAGATGATACTTCTTCGTCAGCGGCATGATTTCCCGCCGTTGCGCCTCGTAACTCGCATTCAAGGATATTGCCAACCGCGGCCGCACGTCGGCCAATCCCAACTCCTCCATCTTCGGAATAATCCCCGAAGTCGATAGCGTAATTCGCTTCGGCGCAATCCCGATCGCCCCCGTCAACAACCGCGTCGCCTTCAGCACATTCGGCAGATTCAGCAGCGGCTCGCCCATCCCCATCAGCACCAGGTTCAAGCGCCGGTCCGTTGGCGACAGCCCGTTGTGCTCCATCGCCAGCAGCACCTGCGCCACCATCTCGCCCGCCGTCAGATTCCGCTCCAAGCCCATCTTCGCCGTCAGGCAGAATTGACAATCCACCGCGCAGCCCACTTGCGACGATAGGCAAATCGTGTCGCGATTGTCCTCCGGCATCAGCACCGCCTCCACCGTGCGCCCATCGGACAAATTCAGCAGATACCGCCGCGTGCCGTCCGAAGAGTCGTACCGATGGCCCACCGTCGGCATCCCCACCGGCAACTCCGCCGCCAACCGCGCTCGCAACGCCGCCGGCAGCGACGTCATCTTGTCCAAATCCAGAATGCGCCGCGCGTAAACATAGTCGAAAACCTGCCGCGCCCGGTAAGCCGGCTCCGGCTTCAGCGCCCGCTCCAGCTCCGCCAATTCCATGCCGACAATCGCGTCCATCCTTCCAGTCTATGCGACCCTATAGAATTGCAGGACGAAAAACGAGCCTCCGCTTCCGCCCTCGCCGCGCTTTCGAGCGTCGTAGCCATGCTTGGCTGCTGCGTCCCCCTGCCCGCCATCCTTCTGGCCGGCTCGCTCGCCGGCGCCGGTGGCTTTCTCGCCGAAGCTCGCCCCTACCTGCTCGCGCTCGCGATGGCCCTCGTCGCCTACGCCTTCTACGCCCTCTACCGCAAGCCGACCTGCGCCGCGCCAAGACCCTGGTGGGCCCAAGCCCTCGTCTGGCTCTCCCTCGCCTGCGTCGTCGCCCTGGCCGCCTTCCCCCAATGGGCCGCCAACAAACTGGCTGGTCCTACTGAAAACACAACCAAAACCACCCTCCCCGTCCGCACCCTAGCTGACCTCGCCCAACTCCGTACCGCCTTCAACGCCGCGGTCAACGAAACCCGCGTCATCGCCCTGCTCTCCCCCACTTGAAGCACCTGTCTGCAGGGGGCCTCTGCAGTCGAGTCCGTCTTGAAGCAGTTGCCGCAGCGCGACGTGAAGGCCTTCCTCATCTGGGAGCCGGTGATGTCCACCGATACCGAAGGCCCTTCCGCAGAAACCCTGGCCCGCGCCAGCGACCCCAGAGTGCGCCACTTCTGGGACCCCCAACTCCGGCTCGCTTCTTACTGGCAGCCCATCTTGAAGGCCGAAAGGTCCCCGGTTCTCGGCAAGCAAACCCTCGTCACCGGCAAAGTCCTCTGGGACTTCGTCGCCGTCTATCCACCCGGAGTCCAATGGGAAGCTCAGATACCCGCCCCCACCTTCAAAGCCGCCCCCGTCACCGCTCATCAGGCCCAGTTGCTCACCCACCTCGAAACCCGCTGAAGCGCTTACTTCTTCCGGCGCAGCAGCCGCTTGATCTCCGGCGCAAACTCGCGCGCAATGTTCGATAGCCAACCCAGCGACACTTGCTCCACGATTCCCGGCACCAGTTCGCTTCTCCAGGTTCTCCCGGGAATCCAACTGGCCGCAATCATTTCGCTCCCAAACTGACCAGCCAAATGCGACACATGCAGCACCGGCCTTCCCTGCCGGTTGTAAGTCAAAAAGTTGTAGACGAACGAGTGCTTTAATCGCCCTAGCTTCGTCTGGCAGCTTCGGCAACTGATATAACGCGGGTCGTGCCCCAGAGCGGCGCTGCCCAAATGCTCAATGGAGCTCGAGATACCGTACCTCGCGAACCGCGAACCCATCCGTTGCCCATAGGCGTCCCATCCTTGGCCCCACGCCGCCGGATTGTTCGCCGTATGCTCCGGAATGGTCACCAGCACCGAGCGCAGATAAACCCGCGGGTTCACAAAGTTCGAATTCACCCACAACTCCCGCCGCTCCTGGCCCGAAAGCGATTGGTAAGGTACATCGCCCGGTACGATGGCTCCCAGTCCCAGGTTGATGCTCGTTGGTTTGTAGGCGTTGCTCGTAGCCGGATCGGTGCTCGCCGGGTCGGGCGCTGGATTCGGGCTTTGGAAGGCTAGGAGACAAAAGAGAGAACTAACCAGAATCATCGCTTCCACCGAAATTTCCGCTTGAGTTCCGGCCCAAACTCCCGCACCACATTAAAGGCCGTCCCCAGCGAAATCTGCTGAATCGCCCCTTGATAGCCCTCCACATACCACTTTTGGCCGGGCAGCCACGCCGTCGAAACAGCCTCCCCGCCAAACGCGCCCAGCAGCCGGGAGCCATAAAATACCCGCTTGCCTTCCCGGTTGTAGGAGATTACCTGGTAGGCCAAGGCATGGCCGAACCGCGGAAAAAATCCTTCGCACCGGCACCGTATGTAACGCGGATCGTGCCCCAGCAGGTACGCCGTCGAGTGCTCAATCCCGCTCGAGACGGCGAACTTACCGAAGCGCGAGCCGAAGCGCCGCGCATACCCACCCGCATTCTGCTCCCAGGCCTCCGGACGATCTTGCCGCTGGTCGATAATCGACGTGCCGATGGCACGCGTGTACCCGCCCAGATTCTTAAACTCATCATTGACGAACATCCGCCACCGCTCATCCCCGCTCATCGGCCGATACGGAACGTCCTTCGGCAACACCCCCCCAAACCCATAGTTGATGTTGGTTGGATCGTAGGGGGCATTCTTGTCTTTTGGGCTCTGGTCCCCAGGGCTTTGGGCCCAGCATAAGCTCAGGAAGGTGGCGAGAAGGTAGGTGGCGGCGTACTTCACCTTTATTGGATGCCTTGGATGGGAAAAAATAAACAAGAAACTTTGTTAATCTATATCGGGCAATTAAATCGTTGTAAACCCGACTTAGAAGTTCACCACCCCCGCAAACGACCCCGCTTCCAAACTCGCCCCACCCACCAATCCGCCATCGATCTCCGGTTGCGCCATCAACCCCTGAACATTGTCCGGCTTCACGCTACCGCCATAGAGAATCCGTACCGCCTGCGACGCCTCCCGCCCAAACCGCGCCTCGCAAGATCCCCGCAGCGCACGGTGCGCGTCGGCCGCCATCTCAGGCGTCGCCACCTTGCCCGTCCCAATCGCCCACACCGGCTCATAGGCAATCACCATCCGCGAAAACTGATCCGGCGTCAGCCCCCCGATTCCGCCGTCAAATTGGGTCTTCAATACCTCGTTTGTCCGGTTCGCCTCCCGCTCCGCCAGCATCTCGCCCACGCAAACGATCGGCGTTAAACCCACTTCAAGCGCCGCCACCGTGCGTTTCAGCACCGTCTCATCCGTCTCGCCAAAAAACTGCCGGCGTTCGCTGTGCCCCACGATCACATACTGGCAGCCGATGGCCTTCAGCATCGGTCCCGAAATCTCCCCCGTAAAGGCGCCTTCCTTAGCCCAATGCAGGTTCTGGCCGCCAATCGCCACCGCGGAGCCTTGCGTCGCTCCAATCGCCGCCGCCAAGTCGATGAAGGGTGCGCATATCACCACCTCAGCGTGGTGGCTCGCTGCTACCAAAGGCAGGAACTTCTCGAAGAAAGTCGTCGTCTCCGCCGGACTCTTAAACATCTTCCAGTTGCCGGCCATGATGGGTTTTCGCATTAGCTTTTAGTGTAAAACAAAGGCCTGTAGCCGGGAGCCGTTTCCCGTATCACGAATGTTGCGAAAACATCACCCTTTGTTTTCAATTCACTAAGTCCTCTAGCCCCCCAAAGCCCCTTGACGCCCCGCGACACTCATCATTGGGGGCCCCCTATGGCGCGGCCCCAAACTTTCACCCTGGAGAGAAGATTTTTCATGAACGCTGAAAATAATGTCCGCGAAACCATCCGCTCCTTGGATACCCTCATTCAGGGCCTCCTTCAGCAGATCGATACCGACCCACCCAAACCCTCCATCTCCGACTACGTCCGCCTCGTCCAGCTCCGCACTGACCTCGATAAGGAGCAGGATGAAGTGCGCAAAGGCCCCATCCATGTCCATTGGGTCAGCCACGAAACGACGCCGGAGCCAGACCCCGACCCCAACGTCCCCTGGGAAGGCGACGAGCCCTTGCCATAGTTCAATAGAATCAACAACTCCCGGGTTCGTTTCGTAAACCGCCCTAGCCCTACCCTAGCCCCCGCCGTAAGGCGGGGGGTGGCGGTCGCTCAGTAGCTCTCTCACTCCACCCGCCGCCGGCGCACCGCAATCGCCAGCGCCACGGCAATGCCCACCAAGCCCAACGTACCCGGCTCCGGCACCTCACCCCCCCCACTCGAACTGGATGAGCTGCTCGAAGAGATCAACCCGCCGGAGCCTGATGAACTCGACGAACCTGAACCGCCCGAACTCGACGAACTGCCCGAGGAAATCAGACCGCCTGAACTCGAACTCGAACTCGAAGATGACCCGCCCGAGCTAGAAGAGCTGGAACTCGAAGACGAGCTGGAGCTAATCGAAGACCCGCCCGAACTCGAAGAAGACGACGACGACGAAGATGACGATGACGAGGTACAACAGCCCCCACAAAGATAAGAAATAAAGGAAGTCGAGTGCATCGAGTAGTCCGCGTTGTAAAAGTTCTGCGTGCTCGTGGACGTCAATCCTTCCGTCGAAAAGAACTGCGTCACCTGATTGTTGTTGACGATCGTCGAATTCACCGGCGTGGGCGGCAGCACCGTGTTGTTCACCGTCCCCCAGTTCACCACGCCCAGAATCGGCACCGGCCAGTTGATGTAGCCCGATGGCGCCTCGGCCATGGCACCGGCACCGGCCGCCCCCGGCGCTCCCGGAGCCCCCGCCCCCCCGCCGATCGCCAGCGCCTGATTCGTCACCGCCACCGGCGCCGGGCCCAGCACCGTCTCCGGCTCCTGCAAGATCGCATTCACCGGAAACGGAATCGACAGGTAGTTACCGTTGAGCGGCAAAGCCTGGCTCAGCGCCACGCCGGCAGGCTCCTGTGCCATGTCGAGTGTCAACGGCTCGTCGAACACCGCCGGGGGAGGTTCCACCGCGGGCAACACCGGATAGCGCGCGATCACAGACATGCGGTTGCCACAACGGCCCCGGACGAGTTCTTCGCCGTCGGTGAGCACCGTTTCGCCCCTCTTCACCGCCACCTTGCGAGACGTCCAAAAGACCTGATTGCCCACGCGGTAGGAAACGTAGTAGCTGGAATCCTGGGCTTGTCGCACGGGCCGCATCCGGTCCGGGTTAAGCCCTTCGTAGTGGGCGCGCACCACCGGGTCCGCCTTCATCTTCTGCTGCATATCCGAGGGTGTATCCACTCCGCCGGGCACGATCGAATGCCGGTAATGCGGACGCTCCACGTTCAGTCCGGGCAAGGCGAGCCCCCGTTTGTCCGCCGGCTGGGCGCTGGCGGCCTTCGGTTTTTCGCTCCGGCATCCGGCCAGTGCTAGGAGTATCAGGATTTGCAGAACTACAGCAAGTACTTTCATGGCGGCTAGTCCTATGGTGCGTTCCAAATCGTGGGATCGCCCATGGACCGGAGAGTTGGGATGGTACAGGACTAGGCCATACCCAGGTTTGCCCTTTTTTCCCGCCCGAAACGGGAAATTGGTTCCAGTACTCGGCCCAAAAGGGTTCTAAGGGCCGTAAGTCGCTCAAGAAAAACCACTTTACCCTAGAACGGCGCAAATCGGCCCAAATGGCCGGCCCGAAAATCGTTGCTTCGGCCACCCGAACTTGATCCAATGAATGAAGGAGGCCCCCGGAAGGACCCGCGTGTTCAAAAGACGCTCATTTTCCCGCCAACTGACTCAAACTGTGCTAGTTTTATGGTTGGGCCAATTGCTTTCGGCCGGAGCTTTGCTCCGGTTTGAGGCCAATTTGGACGCCATGGGAGGCACCTACTCCCTGGTACTTTATGGCCCGGATCGTTACCAGTTGGAAGCGGCGGCTGAAGCGGCCTTCGATGAAGTGCGGCGGTTGGATCAGTTGCTTTCGAACTACAAGTCGACCAGCGAGTGGAGCGAAATTAATCGCTTCGCCTCCGATCGGCCGGTGACCGTCTCCGAAGAGAACCTTCAGCTTTTGTCCGCCTGCCTGGAATATAGTCGGCGCAGTGAAGGATCTTTCGACATTACCGTTGGCCCGCTCATGAAAGTTTGGGGTTTTTATAAAGGCACTGGACGTCTGCCGCATCGCGCGGAGATCCGGTCCTCGCTGGCCAGCGTCGGCTCCAGCTACGTCGAATTGAATTCAACGGCGCGAACCGTCAAGTTCGCCCGGCCCGGCATGTCGATTGACCCGGGCGGCATCGGAAAAGGCTATGCGGTGGATAGAATTGTGAAAATCTTGCGCGAGGCGGGCATCCAGTCCGCCTTTGTTTCCGCGTCCGCCAGTACCGTTTACGCCCTCGGCACCCCCCCGGGCGAGGCTGGTTGGAAGGTCACCATCAGCGACCCGAAAGACCGGAAGCGTGCCGTCGCCGAAATGCTCCTCAAGGACGAAAGCCTCTCGACTTCCGGAAATTATGAGAAATTCTTCCTGGCGGGTAAGCACCTCTACAGTCACATCATGAATCCGGCCACCGGCTATCCAGCCGAAGGCATGCTCTCGGTCAGCATCGTCGCGCCCCGCGCGATCGATAGCGAAGCCTGGGCCAAGCCGCTCTACATCAAAGGCCGCGCATGGTTTGCCCAAGCCCAGGCCCGCAATCAAGATCTAAGGAGTTTTCGCGCCTTTACGTGCGAAGACGGATGGGAACCCAAATGCGCGTGGCTCCAATGAGTAGCCGATTCCTCGATGCCTGCCGGCGTCGTCCGACCGATGTCCGTCCTGTATGGTTCATGCGGCAAGCCGGCCGGTACATGAAGCAGTACCGCGACTTACGGGCCAAAAACACGATTCTCGAGCTTTGCAAGAAGCCGGAGTTAGCCGCCCAGGTCACCCTCCAGCCCGTCGAAGTGCTCGACGTTGACGCCGCCATCATCTTTGCCGACCTCCTCCTGCCCGTCGAACCCATGGGCCTCAAGCTTGAGTTCCGTGCCGGCGAGGGCCCGCACATCGACAACCCGATTCGCACGTCCAACGACATTGACTCTCTGTCCATCTCGAACACCGACGACCTCGGCTACGTCGGCGAGTCCATCCAGTTGGTCACCCGCGCCCTCGCCGGCCGCGTCCCGGTCATTGGCTTTGTCGGCTGCCCCTTTACCCTGGCCAGCTACATGATCGAAGGCGGCCCGTCGCGCAATTTCATCGAAACCAAAAAGCTCATGTACGGCGACGAGACGCTTTGGCGTCGACTGATGGGCAAATTAGTCGACGTCCTCGGCCAGTTCGCCGTCATGCAGGTGGCCTCCGGTGCCCGCACCATCCAGGTCTTCGATAGCTGGGTGGGCGCGCTCGGGCCGGACGATTATGTCCGCTACGTCGCCCAATACTCGCGCGCCCTGATTGAGCGCATCCGCGCCACCGGCGTGCCCGTCATCCACTTCGGTACCGGCACCGGCGGCTTTTTCAAGGAACTGCACGCCGCCGGCGGCGACGTCCTGGGCGTCGATTGGCGCATCAACATCGACCAAGCCTGGAGCGAGATCAGCTACCGCTCCGCCATCCAGGGCAATCTCGACCCCGCGGTGCTCTTCGCTCCGCTGCCCGAATTGCGCACCCGCATTCATGATCTGCTGCGCCGCACCGGTTCTCGCCCCGGCCATATCTTCAACCTGGGCCATGGCATCCTGCCCGAAACACCAGTAGAGAA
>JBBQQS010000003.1:0-33146 GCA_038215525.1 Bryobacterales bacterium | reverse complement strand
CGCTGACCCTGAGAGTCGCGCCCGTTTCTAGAACTACCTGCACCTTTTTTACTTGCCATGGTGAAATCCCTTTATCTAGCTTGCTTAGCCAACGATGGCGTCGACCTTCACCGTGGTGAAGTTTTGGCGGTGGCCCTGCGTGCGCTTGTATTGCTTTTTGCGCTTGAATTTGAAAACGATAATTTTGTCGCCGCGGCCGCTACCCGTGATGGTGGCTGTGACCTTGGCGTCCTTCACTTCTTCGCCGGCGCGGATGCCGCCGTTGTCGCCGATGGCGAGCACGCGGCCCAACTCGATTTGGGAACCGTTGGCACCTTCGAGCGTTTCGACATTCAAAACTTGGCCGGCTTCGACGCGGAACTGCTTACCGCCGGTTTCAACTACTGCATACATAACAGAATCCTCTGATTTTCCCGGCCGTCGGCCTGGGTTTTGGGTTCGCGCCCAGAGGGCTTAACGCACTCAGAAGCAGGGCTACAGGCACACCGCTCCGCGAACCCTTTTACTATAACGCAATTTGAGCCAGGAGCGCTAGTTCTTACGCAGTACCCAGGTGGTCATGGCGCGCTGGTTCTGGACCAGGGTCGTCTTGAGGGGATCTAGCCATTCGCCGCCCCAGGCTTGGGTGTAGCGTTCGAGCATGGCTTCGTTGGCCAGGTAGCGTTCGGAGCCGTCGGGTAGGAGGAAGCGATTTTGGCCGGTGGGCTCGATGCGGTCTTCGATACCGATGGAGGTGGCGAGGCGGCAGAAGAAGAGTCCACCGGGCTGGAGGACGCGCCAAGTGCCTTGCAACATGGCTTCGAAGTGCCGGTCGTCCTGGGCGAAGTGCAGCACGGCGCAACTGATGACGACGTCGGCGAAGTGGTCGGGGAAGGACATGGCCTCCAAGTTCTCTTGACGGAAGTTGTTAGGGGGCAGGGTCGGGGCCAGATGTTGGGCGAGTTGGCGGATGCCGTCAATGGCTTCGGCGTCGGAGTCGACGCCGAAGGTCTCATAGCCTTCGCGGAGCAGGTAGACCAGATTGCGTCCGCCGCCACAGCCGGCGTCGAAGATGCGCATACCGGGCGTGATCCGGCCGCGGAGGAGTTGATCGAAGAGGTAGATGTCGAGGGGACCGAAGTGTTCCGGCAAGGAGCGCATGTTTGAGGGGGAGGAATGGCTGGGAGACAGGGATTCGAACCCCGATAAGCAGAGTCAGAGTCTGCTGTCCTACCGTTGAACGATCTCCCAGCACAGGAGAGACAACTTCAGTTTACTCAAAGTCGGGGGCTATGGGAAGAGGCGGTCGCGGAGGAGGTCGAGGAAGAGGCACAGGACGGCGAGGTTGAGGCAGAGATGGCCGGAAACCCAGCGTGGGTTCTCCCAGCGCTGGAGGCGCGCGCTGCGCCAGACGGCCTGGGGCACGCCGTCCATAATGGCGTAGCCGATGGCGAGCAGGATCCAGCCGAGGGCGAAGCCCCAGCGGGGTACGGCCAAGGCGACCAGGAAATTGGCCGCGTACAAACAACTCACCAGGCGGTAGGTGCTCATCCATCTTGAGCGTAATCGCGGATTTGGCCAGTAGATATGGCCGTTGGATCTGGTACAAGGTGGGGTTCGGTACTGTAGCGGTAAGCTGGAAGGATGAAGTATGCTTTTCCCCTGCTGCTGGCGACCGTTGGCCTGTTGGCTCAGGATGCCGACCCCGCCCGGGCGCTGATCAACTCGGACTTTGTCGCGGCGGTCGACGCCTTTGGCACGCGGCCGGCGCAGACCAACCTGAGCGTGGTGTACCTGGACACGACGAAGGATGACCAGTTTATTGACTTGGCTACGTTGCGCGCGGACACGACGTTCATCATCCGCGGCGTGACGCCCGCCACGGCACCGCCCGAGGTCTACGCCAAGGCGGTGGCCAGGGCGCTCACCGGCAAGTACCCGCAGATTGCCGGGCTTACAGTGAGCATGTTCCTCAGCTTCAACACGCAGGGCACGCCGCAATTTACGACTACCTTAACCCGCTTGGCGCCCGCGCTTTCCAGTAGCGTGAAGAAGGCCGTTGCCGAGCGATTGTCCGCGCACGGGGATAATGCCCAAAGCCGCATAGTACGATAGGAACTTAGACCTGCTCATGGGGATTCGCCTTTACAATAGCCTCACCCTCCAAGTGGAGGAGTTCACTCCGTCCGAAAACAACACGGTGCGCATGTATACTTGCGGCCCTACCGTGTACAGTTACGCGCACATCGGTAACCTGAGGACGTTTACTTTCAATGACATCCTGCGTCGTTGGCTGCGGGCGCGCGATTTTGTACTGCACGACGTGATGAACATCACGGACGTGGAAGACAAGATCATCCGCAACTCGATGGCTAAAGGTGTGCCCATGGGCGAGTACACCACGCAGTACGAGAAGGGCTTTATTGAGGATTGCGCCAAGATGCGCTACGTTCCGCCGTGGCGAATGGTGCGCGCGACCGAGCATATCCCCGAGATGGTGGCGATGATCGAGACGCTGACCGAGAAGGGCTTTACCTACGAGACCGATGGCAGCGTTTATTACCGCATCGGCAAGTTTCCGGAATATGGCAAGCTGTCGCACAACGACTTTGGCGGTATCCGGGCCGGAGCCCGCGTGGATGTCGATGAATACGACAAGGACGATGCGCGGGACTTTGTGCTGTGGAAGAGTCGCAAAGAGAATGAGCCGTATTGGGATGCGCCGTTTGGCAAGGGTCGACCGGGTTGGCACATTGAATGCTCCGCGATGGCGACCAAGTATTTGGGTGATACGCTCGATATCCACGCCGGCGGCATTGACTTACTTTTCCCGCACCACGAAAACGAAATTGCGCAATCGGAAGGCTGCAGCGGGAAGCCGTTTGCGCGCTTCTGGCTGCATTGCGAGCACCTGCTGGTAGACCACTCGAAGATGTCGAAGTCGGTCGGCAATATTTATACTTTGCGCGAACTGATCGAGATGGGCTATGCGCCGGAGACGGTGCGTTACTTATTGGCTTCGGTGCCCTATCGCAAGAAGCTGAATTTCTCGCTGGATGGCTTGAAGGCGGCGGCGACGGCGATTGAGCGCTTACGGAACTATGGCCTGCGCCTTGAAACCGATAAGTATCCGGAGGGCGTCCGCCTGGCACTCGAAGCGCGGGCGGAGAAGGCGCTCGCCGACTTCGACGCCGGCATGGACGACGACCTGAATACCGCCGAGGCCTTGGCCGCGACTTACGAATTTGTCCGCGAGACGAATTCGGCGATGGATGCGGGCGAGTTCCTCGCCGGCAACGTGGCGAGCGCGCGGCGGGTGCTCGCACGCTTTGAAGAAGTGTTTGAAGTGCTGAAGCCGACGGTGGCCGAAGGCGGCGTGAGCGACGAGGCTATCGATGCGTTGGTGGCGGAGCGTTCGCAAGCGAAGAAGGACAAGAATTTTTCGCGTTCGGATGAGATTCGCGCCGAGTTATTGGCACTGGGCGTGGTGCTGGAAGATACAAAAGACGGCGCGCGCTGGAAGAGAAAATCGTGAACATTCATACTACAGCGGTCCACGCGGGGGACCGCAAACGGGCCGGGCAGGGCAGCGAGAAGCGGAAAGATTATATTCCTTCGACGACGCCAATTCATTTGGCGTCGACTTACTTTTATGACCGGTCCGAGACGATCGACAAGATCTTTGCCCATGAGGAGCATGGTTACTCCTATGGGCGTTATGACAATCCGACGGTGGCGGCGCTGGAAGAAGTAGTGAACGCGCTCGAAGGCGGGCACGGGACGATTGCGTGCGCTTCAGGAATGGCCGCGTTGCACCTGGCGCTGCATGCCGTGCTGCTGGACCGGCCGAAGCGCATCCTTTGCGCGAGCCAACTGTACGGCGCGACGATCAACATGTTGACCAAGGTGATGGAGCCGTTTGGCACCGAGACTACCTTCGTCGATATCTGCGATTTGGCGGCCGTTGAACAGGGGTTGGCCGAGGTGAAGCCGGGCGTGCTGCTGATGGAGACGGTGTCGAACCCCACGTTGCGGGTGGCGGATCTGAATGCCCTGGGGCGTTTGTGCCGGGCCGCGAATTGCGTGTTGATGGTGGACAATACGTTCGCCTCGCCGATGCTGGTGCGGCCCTTGGAACACGGGGCGCACATGGTGGTGCATTCGGGGACGAAGTATCTGGCTGGGCATGGCGACGTAATGGCGGGCCTGGTGACCTACGACGCCGAGCATGAACCGCTGGTGCGGCAGTTGTCTCGGACCTATGGGCCGGTGATTGGTCCTTTTGAGGCCTATCTCACGATGCGCGGCATCAAGACTTTCCCATTGCGCATGGAGCGGCAGTGTCAGAACGCGGCGAAGCTAGCCGCTTGGCTGCGGCAGGATGAGCGGGTGGAGCGGGTGATTTACCTGGACGATCCGGAGCATCCGGACCGGGCCGTGATCGATCGTCTTTTCCCGGCCGGGATGTTTGGGGCGATGGTGAGCTTTGCGATTCGCGGGGCGGAGAAGGTCGATGTCTTCCGCTTTATGGATGCCTTGCAGATGGCGGTTCCCGGCACTTCGCTGGGCGACGTCCATACGCTGTGCCTGTATCCGACGGCGGCGTCGCATCGCGACGTGCCACCCAAGCAGCGCGCGCGGCTGGGGATTACGGACAATTTGGTGCGGTTTTCGTTAGGTATTGAAGGCGCGGAGGATATCATCGGCGACATATCCCAGGCTCTAGGCTGACCGGCATTCGGCTGACTGGCACTTGCCGTTCGCGCGCGAATCGCGATAATAGAGCATTGATGATGCGCTGGGTTACATTGAGTGTCGTGACGGCTGTCGCCATGCTTGCTCAGCCTACTTTGATCCTCAAAAATGGCCGCGTCTGGACGGGTGTGCCGCAGAAACCGTGGGCCGAAGCGGTGGCGATCACCGGTCAGACGATCACGGCGGTGGGCGGCCCCGAGGTGGCGAAACTGGCGGGGCCGAAGACGAGGGTGATCGACCTGGGTGGCAAGTTCGCCATGCCGGGCTTCAACGATGCGCACGTGCATTTTCTGGGTGGCGCCCGCGGCTTGCGCGAGGTGGACCTGACGGGCGTCTGCACGCTTGAAGAGATGCAGAAGCGCATTCGGGAGTATGCCGAACGCCATCCGCAGCTCGAGTGGATTACGGGCTCCGGCTGGGAGTATGGCTGTTTTCCGGCCGATCGGCTGGCGCACAAGGAAGATCTCGATGCCGCGGTGAAGGACCGCCCGGCATTGATCCGCGCCTACGACGGCCACTCGGCGTGGGCCAATTCGCGGGCGTTGCGGATTGGCGAGGTGGGCCGTGCGGCGTTCACCGGATTTGGCGAAGTGGAGCGCAACGCGCTGACCGGCGAACCGACGGGCTATCTAAAGGAATCGGCTATGGGCCTAGTGTCGCGCCATGTGCCGAAGCCGACGCGCGAGACGAATTTGCAGGCCTTAGCCGAGGGCTATCGGCTGGCGGCATCGTTGGGCATCACCTCGCTGCAAAACGCAAGCGGCGACGCGGAGACCTTGGCTCTTTACGCGGAAATGCGCCGCCAGGGTAAGCAGACGGCCCGCGTCGCCTTTGCCTTGACGGCAGCCCAGAAGGACGCGCCGCTGAATGATTTTGCCGCGCTGAAGCGCCAATATGCCGACGAAATGCTGCGCGTGGTGGGCATCAAGCTGATGCTCGACGGCGTGATTGAGAGCCACACCGCAGCCATGATCGAGCCCTATGCGGACCAGCCGGGCACGAGTGGCGAGCCGAACTGGACGGCCGAGGACTTTAACGAAATGTGCGTTCGGGCCGATCGGCTGGGCTTGCAGATTTACACGCATGCTATTGGTGACCGGGCGGTCCGCATGGCGCTCGATGGCTATGAGCAGGCCAGAAAGCGCAATGGCTTGCGCTTTCACCAGACCCATCAGGACCGCCGCTTCCGCATCGAGCACATTGAGGTGATCCATCCGGCCGACATTCCGCGCTTTGTCGCGAACGGCGTGTTGGCGGTGATGCAGCCGATCCACGCCGACCCGGGTACGGTGGAGGTGTGGAGCAAAGCCGTCGGCCTGAAGCGCTTGCCGCTGGCCTTCGCTTGGCGGACGCTTGAGCGGGCTGGGGCGCGGGTGACGTTTGGTTCGGACTGGCCGGCGAGTATCAGCTTTGACCCGATTCGCGGGATTCATAACGCGGTAAACCGACGCACGATCGACGGCAAGCCGGAGAGCGGTTGGATCCCTACCGAGCGCGTCTCGCTGGAGATGGCGCTGCGGGCCTATACACAGGCGGGCGCCTTGGCGAGTTTTGAGGAGATGCGCAAAGGTCGCATTACGGCGGGTATGTTGGGGGACATAGTGGTACTGTCGCAGGATCCTTTCAAGATCGATCCGATGAAGTTACACGAGACGCGGGTCGTGACTACAGTCTTCGACGGGCGCGTGGTGTTTCAGCGGTAGGTAAATGAATTCGCGCATCGCCTCGATGGATCAATTCCGCGGCTACACCGTCGCGGGTATGTTTTTGGTGAATTTCATCGGCGGCTTTGCGGCAGTGCACCCGGTTTTCAAGCACCACAACAATTACTGCAGTTATGCCGATACGATAATGCCGCATTTCTTTTTTGCGGTGGGTTTCGCGTTGCGTTTGGTGTTACTCAGGAATATCGCGTCCTTGGGGGCTAAGGCCGCCTACCGGAAGACGATTGGGCGCGCCTTTGCCTTATTGCTACTCGGCATGGTGGTTTATCAATTGGATGGACGCTATGCCCATTGGGCCGATCTTACCTGGGAGAGCTTCCTCGAAAAGAGCTTTTGGCGATCGCCTTTTCAGGCATTAGTGCACATTGCGGTGACGAGCCTTTGGATTTTGCCCGTGGCGGCGGGCAGTGTACGGGCGCGAGTACTGTGGGGAGTGGGGAGCGGACTATTGCACTTAGTGCTTTCGCAATGGTTTTGGTACGACTTATTGCAGCAACAGCGCGTAATCGACGGTGGGCCGCTGGGTTTTCTCACCTGGAGCTTGCCGACTCTGGCCGGTACGCTAGCTTACGATTTTGTGGCGCGCCCGGGTAGGCTGCTGCGCTGGGGCGGGGCATTGATGGCAGCGGGCTACGGGCTGTCTTCAATCCCCGGCTGGGCCCCGCCGCCGTTCTGGCCGCCGGTGACGCCGTCGGACCTGTGGACGATGAGTCAGCGGGCGGGGAGCTTGTCCTACCAGACGTTCGCCACCGGCTTATCGCTGGCAGTTTATGCCGGATTTATCTGGCTGGTGGACCGTCGCGGAGGGCGTTGGAGTTTGTTTGAGACCCTGGGCCAGAATGCGCTGGCGGGTTATCTGATTCACTCGATGGTCGCCGATGCGGTGAAGCCTTTTGCGCCGAAGGACTCGCCGTTGTGGTGGGCGATGGCAATGTTCGGGCTCTATTTTCTGTTTACTTATCGCATGGTGCGTTTTTTGAATGAGCACCGGCTGTTTTTGCGGCTGTAGGTGCCGAATCGGGCTGGGCATTTTGTCGGACCGCCGACCGGCGTCAACTGGGTCGTGCGCGTCGTGGTTTCCGATGAAAAACCAAATTAACGAATCAGTTTGTCCAAATCGAGGTTACCGAATCCGCTCAGTTTGGGCGTGCTGGGTGGGGCTCTCTAAGTCGTAGCTCAAGATTGAAAACGGATTCTCAAGAGGATCCTAAGTAAGGCTAGGTCTATGAGTTACAACTTGCTCCGAGTATGAGTGCATGTCGGAAACTTGTTCAGCCGGCTACTCGGCTTCGGTTATCAAGCGTCGCAGCATCGTCAAACTCTGTCCCCGAAATCGAGGTTAGAATTTCGATCCGGATGGGAGGCACGCCCAGGCGCACCACGCTGTCGGGAGTTAGAAACAAATCTGGTGTCAGGTCGGGCGGCGCAAATCCGAACTCCCGGAGGGCCCGATCGATGCACGGCTTATCTTAACCCACACGTCGATATCGTTAGTGGCTCGAACGTGCCCATGAACCCCAACCGCATAGCCACCAATCAACAGGTATTCAACGCCGTTGGAGTTGAGCAACTTCAAAAACTCTTTGAAGTCTTGCGGTAGCGATAGACTCGCCATAGAAGGTCCTTCTCAGCAGTTCGAGCGCCTGCAACCGCTCGGTCACCGGGCGGGTAAGCCAATAGGCAACCTGATCGTCGGGGTCACTCAATTTGGCGACCGAGAACTGCGTGCGGTCGAGCCAGAATTGCTGCATCCTTCCAGTCTGCTAGACCATGTGCCTTCGGCTGCTTCATCGCTTCCGTTTTCGTGTCAATCGCCAGCGGAGTGGCGCCGGGGGTTCGTTGCCGCGCCTAAATACGCCAGCGCCACAAGTTGGCGCCGACCGTAAATCCCGCGCCTACCGTGGCAAAAAGGACTAAGTCGCCGCTTCTTAGCCGGCCGGCGCTGATGGCGTCGCGGGTGGCGAGGGGGATGGTGGCGGCGGTGGTGTTGCCGTAGTCGGCGATGTTGACGACTACTTGGTCGTCACGCAGGCCGAGCCTCTCGGCGGCGGCGGCGATGATCCGTAGGTTAGCTTGATGGGGCACCATCAGCTTCACGTCGGCGGCCGAGTAACCATGGCGTTCGAGTAAGTCGCGGCAAACTTCGTACATCTTACGGACGGCGAATTTGAAGACCGCTTGGCCATCCTGATGGACGTAGTGTTCGCGCGCGTCGATGGTGGCATGGCTCGAGGGACGACGACTGCCCCCGGCAGGCATTTTGAGGGCATCTCCGCCCGAGCCGTCGATTTCGTTCAAGAAGCCGATGAAACCTTCTTCCTCGTCGGTGGCGGGCTCAATCAGCATCGCGCCGGCGCCATCGCCGAAGAGGACGCAGGTGGCGCGGTCCTGATAGTCGATGATGCGCGACATGGTGTCGGCGCCGATGACGAGCACTTTCTTATGCGTGCCGCCCATCACCAGATGGGCTCCAGTGGTGAGCCCGTAGACGAAGCCGGAACAGGCAGCCGAAAGATCGAAGCCCCAGGCGCCTTTGGCTCCCAGGCGATGCTGCACCAGGCAGGCCGTGGAGGGGAAAAACATGTCGGGCGTGACGGTGCAGACGATGATGGTTTCAATTTCGGTCGCGTCGATGCCGCGGGCGGCGAGCGCGAGCTTGGCGGCTTCGACGGCCATGTCGGAGGTGGCGATGTCGGGGCCGGCGATGTGGCGCTTCCGGATGCCGGTACGCGCCATGATCCATTCGTCGGTGGTGTCCACCATCTTTTCCAGGTCCTGGTTGGTCAACAGGCCCGGCGGCGTCCAACAGCCGAGCGCCGTGATCTTTGCTCTGGGCAAATGCTTCTCCTCATTACTGCGTACGTGGCAATCTACCAATTTCACATCCATTGGTAACCCTCCATGGTACTCTCACCAAAAGATGCAAGTCGAGAGCAGTTTGCTCCCTATGCCTATCAGTACGGAATCCCCGGAAGCGAAGGCGCAGAGAATCTTCGTCCTCCTGAAGCCGCGCACGGAGTCCCCGCTGTTTCGGGTGGAGTTTCGCGCTTTCACCACCTTGAGCAGCCGGATCCGTTTGCGCGAAGGCCAAATCATTGTCCGGATCAGCCACTTGCTGCGTAACGCGCCGGAGGCGGTGATCGAGTCCTTGCTGTGGATTCTGCTGGCCAAGCTTTACCGCAAGCCCATCCCCGCCGATGCCCAGCGCTGCTACCGCGAGTTTGTGGGCCGGGAGGAACTGCGGCAGGATCTGGGGCAATTGCGCCAGACGCACGGCAAGAAGCAGTTGGAGCCCGCAGCGGGTGCGCATTACGACCTGGATGAAGTGTTCGACACGGTGAATGGGGAGCACTTCGGCGGCACCATCCCGCGGCCGCAACTGGGTTGGAGCCGCCAGCGGGCGCGCAATCTGTTGGGCCAGTATGACCCGCATCACCATCTGATCGTGCTGAGCCGCTTGCTCGATAGTCCGCGGGTGCCGCGCCTGGTGGTCGACTTTGTGATGTACCACGAGATGCTGCACATTCAGATTCCGGTGATTGAGCGCGGTACGCGGCGCAGCATCCACCCGCCGGCTTTCCGGGTGGCGGAGCGGCGCTTTCCGGAGTATGCCGAAGCCAAGGCGTTTCTTAAACGATTGCATGCCGTGCTGCGGTAAAAGGTCGCGCGGCGCGTGAGTTCTTGCGACAATAAGGCCTGATGATTGTTTCGACTGGCCTCTATTACGCCGCGTTTCTGATCGGTGGGGGCTTACTGCTTGGCTTTTTCACCCGCCCCTGGGCCGCGGTTCCTTTTGGAATTTTGGCTTTGTTTTGCCTATGGTTTTTCCGCGATCCCGAACGGACGGCACCTACGGAACCGGGCTTGGCCGTATCTCCGGCGGACGGCAAAGTGGTGCTGATTCGGCCGGAAGCCGATGGCCGCACGCGGATGGCCATCTTCCTGAACGTCTTTGACGTGCATGTGAACCGGTCTCCCATTGCGGGTCGCATAGCGTCGGTGAAGTACAAGCCCGGTAAGTTTTTGGTCGCCAGCGAAGTGGCGGCGTCGGTGGAGAATGAGCAGAATACGCTGGTGGTAGAGGGCGAGGGCACGCGGCTTGAGTTCAGCCAGATCGCTGGCCTGATTGCCCGCCGCATCGTTTGCCACAAACAACCCGGCGATACCGTGCAGCGGGGCGAACGCATCGGCTTGATCAAGTTTGGCTCGCGGGTCGACCTGCTTTTTGGGCCAGAATGGAAGTTGGCCGTACAGGTGGGGGAGCGGGTGACCGCCGGTGAGAGCGTGCTGGCGAAGAAAAAGTAATGGCTGCCGACCCCAAAGCTCAGGAGCGACGCCCGCGCAAAGCCGCTTATGCGTTGCCGACGCTATTTACTTCGGCGAACCTGTTCATGGGCTTCTTGTCGATCATGAAAGCCTTTGAGGGCGCCCGATTTGCCGCGCTGCCGGGTAACTTGGAACAGCCGAATCCTTACTTTGACTTGTCGGCTTTGCTGATCGGGATCGCGGTGGTGTGCGATGGTCTCGATGGCCGCATCGCGCGGATGACGAATACGGTCACCGAATTTGGCCGCGAGATGGACTCACTCGCCGACGTGATTACTTTCTGCCTGGCGCCCGCGGTGCTGGCCTTTGCCTGGGGCGTCAACTTTGTGGACCCCGCCGGATTGCCCTTCGCCCGCGATCAACTCATCCGCGCCGGATATTTTCTGGTGTTTTTGTTTTTACTTTGTGGCGCCATGCGTTTGGCTCGCTTTAATATTCAAGAGAATCCG
Organism: Bryobacterales bacterium; assembly: GCA_038215525.1. GTDB lineage: Bacteria > Acidobacteriota > Terriglobia > Bryobacterales > Bryobacteraceae > JALHNI01. The sequence continues at coordinate 21,913 of JBBQQS010000003.1, read as the reverse complement.
ATTCCGAAGAACCCGGGGCGGCCCGATCGTAAGTACTTCGTCGGCCTTCCAACGCCACCATCGGCCGGGTTGTTGGCGGCAGTGATTTATTCGCTAGACGGCATACCGACTACCACCTGGACGCATTCTGTGGCTTGGCTCGCTTTGGTATTACTGCTGTCGTTCCTGATGGTGTCGACGTGGCGCTATCGTAGCTTTAAGGACCTGAATATGTTGCAGCCGCGCTCCCCGATGAGCGTGGTGCTGTTGGGTTCATTGATTTTCGCGATTTGGAATTACTCCAAAGTGGTGCTGTTACTAATTGCGCTGGCTTACTCGCTGAGCGGAATTCTGGTGCGCATCGGTGGCTTACTGAAGCGGCGCTTTGCAAAACAGCCTCCGCCGCGCCGTCCGGAAGGGGCCGTTCTTGGCTAAAAGTGTAGTAGTGGTGGGAGCGGAAACGCTGCTGGGCCGTGATGTACGCGAGGTGCTGGAAGCGACGCACCTGGATATCTCGCTGCGCCTCTTGAATACTGAGGAAGAAACCGAAGGCGCGATTATTACTCGCGAGGACGATGAGTTGGTGACCATGGAGCGGCTGAGTGCGGACTCGCTCGAAGGCGCCGATGTGGTCATTTTGGCCACCGAGGCAGTGAAAGCGGCGAAGTTAGTCAAGAAGAAGATCCAGCTTATCGATTTGACGGCATCGATTCCGGCCACCGTGACGGCGCCGATGGTGACTGGGCCCAAACCGGTGAAGGGTGCCATCGCGATCGCGCATCCGGCGGCCATTGCACTGGGCTTGTTGTTGGCTCGCTTACCCTCCGTGCCCGTGCGATCCGTGGTGGAAGTCTTCGAGCCGGCCAGTGAGCGCGGTAAAGAAGGCATCGACGAGATGCAGCAGCAGACAATCAACTTACTATCGTTCAAGCCGCTGCCGCAGAAGGTATTCGATACCCAGGCGACGCTCAACTTACTGGCCGCCTATGGCGATGAGGCTCCGCGGTCTTTGGCGCAGGTGGAAGAGCAGATTGTGGAGCATTTGGGTAAGTTATTAGGCGGAGGCCGCGTACCTTCTCTGCGTGTGTTGCACGCGCCTGTGTTTCATGGCGTGATGATCTCGGCTTGGCTGGAGTTTAGTGGGCCGGTGACGCGAAAGGAACTCGAGAAGTCGCTGGCCAATGAGTTAGTGGATATTCGGGGCAATGATGTGGAGTTGCCCACCAACGTGGGCGTGGCGGGGCAGACGGGCATTACCGTGTCGATCACCGAAGACCGGCAGAATTCGCAGGCGTTTTGGTTTTGGGTGGGTGGCGATAACTTGCGTTTGGTTTCCGAAAACGTGATGGTGGTGCTGACGTCGTTGTTCGGGCGAGGGCGGGTGAACTAATGAAGCGACAGGCGTGGGTCGCGCTGGCGCTTCTACCGTTGGCTGGTTGCGGCTATAAGGTGGCTGGTAAAGCCGACTTACTGCCGAAGAATCTGCACACCATCGCCATTCCGGCGTTTAGTAACATTACCACCACTTATAAGCTGACGGATCGCTTGCCCAATGCCCTCGCCCGCGAATTTATCGCCCGCACCCGCTATCAGGTGATTGCGGACGAAAGTCAGGCGGATATGGTGCTCACCGGGGCCGTCGCCAACGTAATTACCTTCCCCACCACTTTTGATCCTTTGTCCGGTCGCGCCGCCGGCGTACAAGTGCAGGTGGTAATGCAATTGACGCTGCGCGAACGCGCGACGGGCAAAGTCCTATACAGCCAGCCGGCGCTCGATTATCGTGAGCGATACGAAATCTCCACCGATCCGCAAGCTTACTTTGACGAAAGCGCCCCGGCCTTTGAGCGCATGAGCCACGGCGTGGCCCGCCACGTGGTGTCGGCCATTCTGGAGTTGTTTTAGGTGCCGATGACGCCCGAGCAGTTTCTGGCTTCACTCAAGAAACAGGGGCCCGCGCCGGTTTACCTATTTCTAGGCCCGGATAGCTACGAGCGCGATCGGTGTCGGCGCGCGCTGCGCCAAGCCGCCTTGCCCCCGGACTTACGCGACGAAGGCTTCACCCGCTTGGATCTGGATGAGGAAAACCTCTCGGCCGTCCTCGATGACGCCAATTCGCTTTCGCTGTTTGCGAGCGAACGGCTGATCTGGGTAACCGGCGCCGAAGGAGCGCTGCCGAAACGGCTGTCGGCCAGCGAAGACAAGGATCCAGCGGATGCTTTGTCGCAATTGAAGCAATTCGTGAAGAGTCCCGCGCCTGGAGTGACGCTGGTGTTCGATAGTCATCGTTTTGACTTCGAAGGCGACGACAAGGCCAAGACGGAGCGTGTGCGAAAGTTCTACGCTGCCATCCCGAATGTGGTGGAGTTCCCTCGCTACACGCCGGCGAGTGCCCGGCAACTTGCCACTAAGTTAGCTGCGATGAAGAAGTTGACCATTGGGGCGAGCGAGATTGAGTTACTCGTAGAAGCCCTGAATGCCGATGCGTCGCGGCTGGAGAATGAGCTCGAAAAGCTGAGCCTTTATTGCGGCCCTGGTGGTGTAGTCACTTTGGAACTCATCACCGATTTAGTGCCCAACGCGCGTTCGTCGAATGTTTTTGCCTTAGTGAGCGCCATCGGCCGCGGCGACCGGTTGACGTCGCTCTCCGTCTTGGATACTTTGGTGCGCGACGGCGAGTACTTACCCTTAGCCCTTACCTTTCTGGCGACGCAGTTCCGTCTGGCCTTAGTCGCCCAAGAAGCCGGCGTGAAGAATTCTTTCCAGATTCAAAGCCATTTTCAGAAACTAGGCATCGCGATGTGGAAATCGCGGGCCGACCAGGTGGCGGAGACGGTGGCCAAGATGCCGCGCGGCAAGTTAGCGCGGGCTATTCGACACTTATACGTCGCGGACCAGGCTTTTCGCGAACCGCGGCCAGATGACCGTTCGGTGATGGAGAATCTGGTTTGGAAACTAACCGCGTAACCGGTTCGATTCTGAAATGGCCAAGGAAAAAGACACCTTCTCGAAAATCTGGGCGGTGAACACCAAAGGGGGTTCTTCATGCAGCGCTTCTTCGGCGCTGGCATTGAGTACTATCTGGCGACCGAACAGCCGATGAGCAACCTGCAAGCGGATCTGGTGGTGCGCACGGTGGACGGTGAGATCCATCACTTGGAATTTCAAGCCACCAACGAGAAAGACTTCGCACTGCGCATGCTGCGCTACCTGGTCTGGTTCCGGACCAAGTACGGACGGCCCATCCATCAGTGTGTCTTCTACATTGGCCGCGAGCCGATGCGGCTGGATTTGGCCTTCGCGGAACTCGGAACCCGGCACGAGTTCCGCATCGTAAACCTGCAGGACTTCGATGCCGACGAGATTTTGGCGAGTCCGCACTGGGCGGATCTGGTGTGGGCTATCGGCGCCAAGGGCGATCCCACACAGGTGCTGCCTCGGATTCTCCAGCGCTTTGCCGACCTCAACAAGGAGGACCAGCAAGTAGCCCTTTCCCAACTGGGCACCTATGCGACGATAATGAAGTTAGACGGCTTACTGAACGAATCGTTGAAAGAGTTCCCCATGATCACCGTAAATCTGGAAGACAGCGCCATTGGCCGCTCCTTAATGGAGAAGGGCCTAGAGAAGGGCCGTCAGGAGGGCCGCCAGGAGGGTATGGCGAAGGGCCGGCTGGAGTGCGCCCAGGACCTACTCGTCGATCAGCTCGCCAACAAGTTCGGCGACCTTCCGGCATGGGTGACGGACCGCGTACAGAAGGCTCCGCTCGACGACCTGAAGCGTTGGGCGCACCGCTTCGTCCGCGCCAATTCGCTCGAAGAGACCCTCGACTAGCCGCCGATCTTTTCCGGCGCCGCTAAGCCCTCAATCGCCTGCCGCAAACGCTCAGTCAACTCGCCACGGCTTTTGACGTCAAGACCTTCCACTGGAATCGGGGCCCCCAGACGCAGTTCCACCTGACCGCCGCGAATTTCGAGTGATTTGGCCACCATAATCCGCTCGGTGCCGACGACGGCGACGGGCAGTAAGGGCGTCTGCGAGCGCAGGGCCAACATGGCGGTGCCTTCTTTAAAAGGCAACATCTGCCCGTCAGTGGACCGCGTACCTTCGGGGAAAGCAAGCAAGCTCCGGCGCTCCTGCTCAATCACACGCGCCGCCTCGGCCATGCTGCGTAGGGTGGCCTTGGGATCGCTCCGCTCGATCGGGATGTGGCCTTGGTGCCTAAGATACCAGCCCATGAAGGGCACGGAGAAGAGTTCTTTCTTGGCCAGAAAACAAAGCGCGCGCGGCAGTTGCGATACCAGCAACGGGGTATCCAGCAAGCTGATGTGATTCGACGCGAAGATGTAATTCTGCCGTGGGTCGAGATTCTCCAGGCCCGTTACGCGATAACGCACGCGGCAGATCCACATCATGCAGCGGCCCCAATAGCGAAAGAGTGCTGCCTGTTGTTCGCGCGTGGCGAAGGGTAGGATCAGGAACGAGAAGGTGACCAGCACGGCGGTATAGCCGAGGCTGGCGGGGATGGAGATCAACAAGGACCGGATGAGAACCAGTGACAATCCGCTATTCTCCCACGCCTATGGCCGGCAGTAGTAGCCTTTGCGGGTACGCACTTTCAGATCCTTACCGGCCTTCACGTCGAGCGCGTGAAACTCGCCGTCGCAGGCGACGCCCTGGGGCGAATAGCCGAGTAAGTACAGGCCGCGCAACTCCTGCTCAATCTGGGCGAAGATCTTTTCGGGCGAGCGTTTATCGAGGAAGGCGGCGCCGCCGGTGTCGTCAGCCAGGTACTTGAGGTCGTCCTTGTTGAGCGCCGTGTGGGCGAGGCGCACGGGCCCGCCGAAGCCAATGCTGGATTGCTCGCCTTTTACGCCGATGGAATAGACGGCGGTTTCGGCTTCTTGCGCGGCCTCGATGGCGTCGTCGAGACGACGGTCACTGCCGGAGTCGACGCCGTCGGTGAGCACGAGAAGAGCTTTGCGGCCGGGCACCTCCTGCAGCTTCTTAGCGGCGGCGTGGACGGCGTTCCAGATGATGCTGCCGCCACAATTACGGCGCGGGCGACCGCCGGCCATCAATCCGTGCGGAATGCACTCGGGGCCCAAGGGCAGGCCGCGATCGCGCAGGCGGTAGTCGACATCGTCGGCGAGTACCTGCGCCTGGTCGGTAAAGTCGCGCAGCAGGCGGACGCGGGTGGCGACAGTCACCAGAAAGGCGCGGTCACCGGGGCGTAGTACTTGCTGTAAGAACTGCCGTATGGTGGCGCGGTGCTTGGCGAGATTGCGCATCTGAGAGCCGGAGACGTCGACGACGAGACCCACGTTCAGCGGCTGGTCATTCTCCCGCCAAAAGGAGGTGATGGCTTGGGGTACGCCGCGGTCGCGCAAGAGGAAGTCGCTTTGTTGAAGTCCGGCGATGAGTTGGCCGTTCGCTCTCGTTACCGTGCAAGCCACGCGCACCAGCCGCACGTTCACCGAGATGGTGGGTTCCTGTGCTCGCACCAACAGCATTCCGGCGAAGATAGAGAGAAGCGGGCGCACTTGTGGGTACCTATACGATAATCGAAGTAGTACCCAGCCGATGGACCTTAAGCAAACCGTAAACCTTCCGAAGACCGACTTCCCGATGAAAGCCGACCTAGCCCAGCGCGAACCGCTAATGCTGGCGCGCTGGAACGCCGAGGGGCTCTACGGGCAAATTCGCACCGCCCGCGCCGGCCGGCCCCGCTACGTGCTGCACGACGGGCCGCCCTACGCCAACGGGAATATCCATTTGGGCCACGCCTTCAATAAGCTGCTGAAGGATTTCATCATCAAGTCGAAGACTATGGCCGGCTTCGATTCGCCCTATGTGCCGGGTTGGGATTGCCATGGCTTGCCCATCGAAATCAAAGTGGATTCGCAGTTAGGCTCGAAGAAAGCCCAGATGACCACCGCGCAGATCCGGCAGGAGTGCCGCAAGTACGCGGCCAAATTCGTTGACTTGCAGAGTAAGGACTTTCAGCGGCTGGGCATCTTGGGCCGCTGGGAGAAGCCATATTTGACGATGGACCCCGACTATCAGGGGGCGATTGCGCAGACCTTTGTCGATTTTCTGGATCAGGGTTATGTGTACAAGGGTCTGAAGCCCGTGAATTGGTGCATCAGTTGCCGTACGTCTCTGGCCGAAGCCGAAATCGAGTACGAGCAACATACTAGCCCCTCTATCTATGTCCGCTTCCGCCTGACGTCCGATGCCGCCGCCGTGGATCCGGCCTTGGCGGGCAGGGAAGTCTATGGCGTCATCTGGACGACAACTCCTTGGACTATTCCGGCGAATTTGGCGATTTCGTTTCACCCGAAGTTCGAGTATTCGGCGGTTCTAGTAAATGGCGCGGTCTATCTCATTGCGTCGGAGTTACTGCCGGCCGTGAGTGCCATTCTGGGTTGGGAGAGCCCCACGGTGGTGGCTCGGTTCCCGGGCGCGAAGTTAGATCGGGCCGTCTTCCGTCATCCTTTTCTTGAACGCGATTCGCTGGGTTTAAATGGTGACCACGTTACGCTTGAGGCGGGTACCGGAGCGGTACACACCGCGCCCGGCCATGGCATGGATGACTATGTCGTCTCGAAGCAGTATGGCATTGAGCCTTACAATCCGGTAGATCCGGCGGGCCGTATGTTTGCCGCCACCGGCGCGGCCGGGGAACTGCCGGCCGCATTACTGGGCAAAAAGGTCTGGGACGCGAATGCCGTTGTAATTGACTTACTGAAAGAGTCCGGCGGATTGTTACTGGCGAAGGATTACGAGCATAGTTACCCGCACTGTTGGCGCTGCCACAATCCAACCATCTTCCGCGCTACGGAGCAATGGTTTATCGGGATGGAACGCACCGGCCCGTACGAAGGGACGCTCCGGGCGCGGACGCTCGAAGCGATCAAGCACGTGAAGTGGATGCCGGCCTGGGGCGAAGAGCGCATGTCGAATATGATCGCTTCGCGGCCCGATTGGAACATTTCGCGCCAACGCGTGTGGGGCGTGCCGATCCCGGTATTTTATTGCGAGAGCTGTAATGAAGCCGTAACGGCAAAGGCCGTGCTCGACCCGATTGTCGATCGCTTCCGCCGCGAGACAGCTGACGTTTGGTATAGCTCCACGGCCGCCGAGTTATTGCCAGCCGGGCATAAATGTAGTAAGTGCGGGGCGGGTGAGTTCCGCAAGGAGACGGACATTCTGGATGTTTGGTTCGATTCTGGCTCCTCGCACTTAGCCGTGCTGACCGAGGCGAATGACCTAGGATGGCCGGCCGAATGTTATCTCGAAGGCGGAGATCAGTATCGTGGCTGGTTCCATTCGTCGCTCTTGGTGGGCATGGGGTTGAAGAATGGCTCGCCCTACCGCGAGTGCGCCACCAACGGCTGGACGCTCGATGGCGAAGGCAAGGCCATGTCGAAGTCGGTGGGCAACGTCGTGGAGCCCGAGAAGATTATCAAACAGTTCGGGGCCGATGTGCTGCGGCTGTGGGTGGCTTCGGTGGCGTTCAATGAAGATGTCCGCATCTCGGATGTGATTCTGTCACGCTTGACCGAAGCCTATCGTAAGTTACGCAATACTTTCCGCTATGCGCTGTCGAATTTAGATGGCTTCGATCCCGTGGCCCACATGGTGCCGATCGGCGAGATGCGGGAATTCGACCAGTGGATCCTCACCCGTACCGACGACTTAGTGGAGCGTTGCCGCCAAGGCTACGATAACTTCGAGTTCCACCGTGTCTATCAGGCGATCTATAACTTCGCCTCGGTGGATTTGAGCTCCACTTACTTTGACGTACTGAAGGACCGACTTTACACGGCGGCGCCCAACTCGCACGCCCGGCGCAGTGGGCAATCGGCGTTGTATCTGATGACTGAAACCTTGCTGCGCCTCTGCGCACCGTTGCTCGCCTTCACCAGCGAAGAGGCTTGGGGCTTCCTTGCCAAGCGCGAAGGCCATCCCGCCAGCATCCACCTGGCGGCATTTCCGGAAGCCGGCGCATTTTCGGCGGGCCTTACCGAGATGCACCGCGACAGCCTAAAGAATTGGACGCCACTGCTGGCGGTGCGGGACGAAGTGCTGAAGAGCCTGGAAAGCGCGCGCCAGGAGAAGTTTATCGGCAAGAGCCTGGAAGCGAAATTACGCATTCAGGCCGATGCGGAACAATTTGCTTTGCTCAAGCAGTACGAAGACGAGTTAGCGGAGTGGTTTATTGTCTCGCAGGTGGAATTATCGAGCCATTCCGCGCCGTTGGCCATCGAGGTGTTGAAGGCGGAAGGCAGTAAGTGCGAACGCTGCTGGAAATTTAAAGTGGATATCGGCGCGAATGCGAAGTATCCTACCGCGTGCGCGTCCTGTGTCGTCGTGGTGGAAGCGTGGGTGGGATGAACCGGCAACGGAAGATGGCCCTGGCAATCATCGCGACGCTGTTTTTGTTGGATCGCGCTTCGAAGATCTGGGTGGCAGGTCACCTTGGCCTCTACGATCATGTAATTGTAATTCCGGGCATCTTCAATATCGTGCACACTGAGAATCCCGGTGCCGCTTTCAGTTTATTTGCCGATGCCTCCCCAATGGTTCGTTTCTTCGTGCTGATCTGCGCTTCGCTGGCGATGATGGGCGTGATTGCGCAGATGTTGTGGCAAGCCACGGTATCGCCGGCTTCCGCTACCTTTACTCAGCGAAGCGCCCTGACCTTGGTGCTGGGCGGCGCCTTGGGTAATCTCTATGACCGAGTGTTATTCGGGCGGGTAACCGATTTCTTACAGGTCTTTCTGGGCAGTTACGAGTGGCCCAGTTTCAATGTGGCTGATAGTGCCATCTGTGTGGGCGCGACCTTACTCGCGATCGACATGCTAAGGGGCAAAGCCCGTCAATCTCCCCCGGTAAGGACGACGAGCTAGATGTTTCCCAAGTTGATCGACCTGGGGGGATTCTTTTTGCCTACCTACGGCATGTTAGTGGCCGTGGGTTTCTTAGCTGGCTTGTGGCTGGTGCGCCGGTTGGCCGCCCGGGTGCCGCTGAACGATGAGAAGATTACGAACTTAGTAATTTACTGTGCGCTGGCCGGGCTGGCAGGCGCCAAGCTATTCATGTTTCTTTTCGACTGGAACGCCTTTATCGCGCACCCCAGCGATTTTCTTTCGCTTTCTACTCTGCAAGCGGCGGGTGTCTATCAGGGTGGCTTCTTACTGGCGCTCGGTTTCGCGATTTTCTATATTCGCAAACACGGATTGCCTTTACTAACGACGCTCGATATCTTTGCCCCCGGCATTGCCATCGGGCACGCGTTCGGGCGCCTGGGCTGCTTCGCTGCCGGGTGCTGTTATGGCACGGAATGCGATCGGCCCTGGGCCGTTCGCTTCACCAACGTGGATGCTTACAAGATGACAGGCGTGCCCCTGGAAGTGCCGCTGCATCCAACGCAACTTTACGAAGCTGGCTTCAATCTATTGTTGGCGGGGATGCTCTACTGGATGTTCAATCGCCGTCCGCAACCGGGCTTGGTGTTCGCCACTTACTTGAGCCTCTATTCGATCTTTCGCTTTGCCGTCGAGTTCGTTCGCCATCATGAGCAGGCGCTGAGTGGCGGGCTCTCGAATACCCAATGGATTTCGCTGGCGACCCTGGTGGCCGGGCTCGCCCTATGGCGCCACGCCAGTAGCGTGCCGCAAAAGCGCGCTAGCGCGGCTTAAGGCCGCCTTCCACCAGCATCTTCAGTTGCCGATAGGCCGTTTCATCCAAGCGCGTCTTCAGGCGTTCGCGATTCTCGAGCGATGCTTGTTTGAGGGCCGCCGGATCGGCCCGCTGGCAAAGCCCCAAAAACATGGCCGCCTCGGAATCCTCTGGATTGCGAGCCAGCGCCGCCTCCAACGGTACTAAGGCAGCTTTGAAGTTGCCCTGCCGCCAAAGCAGATAGCCGGCGTTGAAGGCATAGTCGCCGTTGGTGGGGTCGTCTTCGCGCGCCCTGGCCATCGTTTCGACGCTCTTCGCGCGACCTTGCCGGGCTTGCGCCAGGGCGAGATTGTTGAGCACGCGGCTCAAGGGTAAGTCGGCCAGGACCTTTTCAAAAGCATGCTCCGCGGCGACAAACTCGCCGGCGCGATAACGCGCAATGCCCAGGAAAAACGTGGCCTCGAAATGATGCACGTCGCCGGGGGGCACTTGTTCCAGCCACGCGGCGGCATCGCGAAAGTTGCCGCGATCGACCTGTAGCCGGCCCAGTTCAAAGCGGGCCTGAGAATAACGCTCGTCCCGCTTGGCCGCTTCGGTGAATAGCCGGTACTTCTCCTCGGGCTTGGCCGCCAGCAGACCGCGCACGTAGCTCTCAATCGCGTCGACCCTGATCACCGGGTGTTGGCGATCGAACTCCGTGAACGATGGCGCGAGCGCGGGCGTTAAGGCCTGCAAGCTTTGCCAGGCCAAATGATTCTGCAACACGGCCAGTTCTTCCAGTCGACCGGTGGAGGAGAAGTCGAGGCCCGCTCGAAGCAAGCGCCCATCGAGTATGCGGGCCGTGAACTTGACGCTCGATTGCGGGGTGATCGCGGTAGAAGAGGGCGACAGAATCTCATAGTCGCCATAAAGAATGATATCCGCGTCCACCGACAGCCCCAGCTTCAGTGCCGTGGCGAGAGTGAGCGGGACGTAGGGCCGCACGCTGAGTCGGCGATAGGCTTCTTGGCGTTCGGGCCTTTCGAAGACATGGCGGATGCCGGCCGCCACCAGCCGGTCCCGCAACGTTTCCGCGACACTTTCACCAATCCAATCGAGGCCGCGCACGGCCGTTGTGTTGGCGAAGGGCAGCACGAGAATCGACTGTAACTCGGGCCGCTGACTGGCATCCTGAGCCTCAAGATACGAGGCGCAAAAGGCGAGGGCGAGGGTCCGAAAATTCAGCACCGGGTCGGCTTACGGCTTCTTGGGCGCCGGTTCTTTCGCCGCCGAAGCAGCGCGAACCCGGGCATTATCGAGCTTGCGTTGCACGCGCGACAGGTCGGCCGCCTCATACTCGTGCGCGGCGGCCACCTTAAACTGCTGCACCGAAGCCTGCCATTCGGAAACGGCTTCCTTCAGCTTGCCCTGCTTGTAGTAAACGTCGCCCAAGTGGTCGCGCACGGTGGGGTCGGTGGGCACCTTCTCGATCGACTTGCGCAGATTGGCTTCCGCCTCCGGGAAGCGATTCAGCCGGAAGAGCGCCCAGCCAAGGCTGTCAAGGTAAGCGCCATTCTCCGGATCCTTCGCCACGGCCTTCTGGATCATGCCGAGGGCTTCTTCGAGCTTCACATTGCGATCGGCCAGCATGTAGCCCAGATAATTCAGCGCGCCGACATTCTCCGGGTTCTGCGCCAGCAGCTTGCGGAACTCGGCTTCGGCGAGGTCGAACTTCTTCTGCTTTTCGAGCATCGCGCCACGGGTGAACCAAACACCTTCCTTGTCCTCGGCCGATTCGGAGAGCTTCTCGGCCTCGTCGATCGCCTTGGCCATCTCCACGTAGTTCTTGCCCTTATCGTGGATCTGGGCGAGCGAGAGGTACACTTCGCGGTCGCTCTTGCCGTCGAGCAAGCTCTTTAGTTCGCTGGCGGCCAAGTCGCTCTTGCCGGTTTCGGCCAGGATGTTGGCGCGCACCAACTTCACCATGCGGTCCTTGGGATACTTCTTGTTGGCGGCGTCGGCTTCTTCGAGCGCCTTGGTCCAATCCTTGGCGGCGCGCCAGGTCTCCATCAGTTGGGAGGCGGCGCGAGGGCCGAAGTCGACGCCGAGCGAACCGAGTTCGCGGAAGCTGTCGGAGGCTTCCTTATACTGCCCGTTGTTGCGATAGAGCAAGCCCAAGCGTTCAAACAAAAGAGCCCGGTTTTGTTGTTCGCCCGGGGAATAGCTTTTGCGCACGGTGGAGGCGATCATCTCCTTCAAGGCCGCTATGGCATCCGGTTGCTTGCCTTCGGCTTCGAGCAGATTGATTTCCTGGTAGCGCACTTCGAGGTTATTCGGGTCCGCCTCGCGGGCCTTCTGGATCGCCTGCCGGGCTTCGGCGGACTTGCCGCTTTGGCGCTGAATCTGGCTGATGCGCAGCCAACCCTGCCAGTCCTTCGGCTCGTCTTCCACCAACTGCTGATACTCCGTCAACGCTTCGCCAAACTGCTCGGAGCGGAAGAGATTCTCGGCGTAAGCGCGGCGCAATTCGGGATTGCCCTGTGACATCTGCAAGGCGCGCCGCAGCACTTCGGCGGCCAGCTTGTAGTCGCGCATCTGCTCGTAGTTGCCGGCGAGTTCGGCCAGCGTGCGGAGCGACGGGTTCTTCACCGTGGCGCGCTCGAGCAACTCGGTGGCCTTCTTATTGTCGCCACGGCTCGAATAGACTTCGGCCAAGCCGGTGAGCGCATCTTCGTTCTCAGCGTCGAGATCAAGCGCCTTTTGATAGTCCTTTTCGGCCTCGTTGATGTTCTGGCTCATGCGGTGCAACTGCCCCAGCGTGTTCCAGCTATCGACGTCGGTGGGGGCCTTGTCCACGATCCGCGAATACTGCTCGATCGCCTTCTTGACGTACTCTTCGTTCACCTTGTTCTGGCGCGCGTCGCCGATCATGCGGTAGTAGATGCGAGCCAAAACCCGGCGCGAGTTCAGGTCTTCCGGGTTCGCCTTCAAGGCTTCCTCGGCCTCGCGCACAGCGGTCGCGGCTTGGCCGGACTGCATATAGAGGTCAGAGAGGCCTTCGCTCAGGAATCCGGCCGTCGGATCGGCCTTCACCGCGGCACGGTAGAACTCGATGGCCTTCTGCAAGTACTCGGCGCGATTGCCGAACTGTGCGGCCAGTTCAGAGTAAAGGTGCGCCATCGAGAAGTTATAATAGGCGTCGGCCTTGCTTCCCCCCTTGGCCGGGTCAGCCGGCGCGGCAGGCGGCGCGGCCGCCGACTTTTTTTGCTGGGCCGGTCGAGGTGCCTGGGCACTGAGGAGCCCCACACTCGTCGCCAGAGTTGCTGTAAGCAGCAGAAAACGCCGTGGCGTAAACATTTGCACCTGATCTTTCTCCGTACCGGACCAAACGACGCGCCAGCCAAAAGCGTTACTGGCTCGTTACACTAAAGATTATAACGCCGCCACTTGAGCCTCCGTTTCCTCTTGTTTGCCTGGTAGGCCCTACCGGGTCAGGAAAAAGCGACCTTGCCGTCCAGTTAGCCCTGGATTTTGCGGGAGAAGTCGTAAATTGTGACTCTTTGCAGTTCTACCGGGGCCTCGACATCGGCACGGCCAAGCTGTCTGTCGCGGAGCGCCGCGGTGTTCCGCACCATCTGCTCGACTTCCTGGAGCCCCAGGAAATCTTCACCGCCGGCGAATTTGCCCGCCGCGCGCGGCCACTGCTCGCCGAAATTGCCGCCCGCGACCGCCTGCCAATCGTCTGCGGTGGCTCAGGATTCTACCTCCGCGCGCTGCTCGATGGCCTTGTTGAGGGCCCGTCCGGCGACCTGCCGCTGCGTGCCCGGCTGGCCCGGATCGAGGCGCGCCAACCCGGGCGTCTGCATCGCTGCCTCACCCGGCTCGATCCCGCTTCCGCCGCCCGCATCGCCGCCCAGGACGCCAACAAAGTCATCCGGGCGGTGGAGGTCTGCCTGCTCGAGAAGCGAGCCCTGTCCGAACTCCAGGCTGAGCGGGGGCGAGCCGCCCTCACTGGATTCCGTACCGCAATCCTGGGCCTTGATCCGCCGCGCGAGGCCCTCTACGCGAAAATCAATCGGCGCGTGGAGCAGATGTTTTCCGGGGGCTTGCTCGAAGAAGTCATCGGGTTGCAATCGCGTGGTTATGGTTTCGAAACAAAAGCGCTCGAAGCGGTCGGTTATCGCCAGGCGCTCCGCCATTTATCGCGCGAATGGGACCTCCCCACAGCCATCGCCGATACACAACAACGCACCAGAAATTACGCAAAACGCCAGTGGACCTGGTTTCGCCGTGACACTCGCGTGCAATGGCTGTCCGGTTTTGGGACAGATACGGCGACCCAGTGTACCGCTTCCGAACACTTACGAAACTTTATCGCTAACGCGTAAAAACCTAAGCCATTTGGCTCAAAATAAAGTTCGACAAATTACCACCGACTCACGGAACAAAACTCTTCGCCGAGCGTATATCTGGGTGTGCCGACAAGAGCACAACGATAGAAAATTTAGGAGCGTCCACTCACATGACCAAGAAGATCATCCTCAGCTTTGCGACTCTCGCCCTGGCGTTGAGCGCCGAAACCCATCGCATCACCCTTTTTCAGCCCACCGTCTTGAACGGCAAGGAGTTGAAGCCCGGTGACTATAAGGTGGAAATCAAGGACTCGAAGGCCATCATCAGTCAAGGCAAGCAGAGCGTGGAATCGGCCGTTCGCGTCGAAAACGCCGATGCGAAGTTCGGCGCCACCTCCGTACGCTACGCCAATGGCGACGGTAAGTTCAATTTGAAAGAGATTCGTCTGGGCGGCACGTAGACCAAACTGGTTTTCGGCGAAGCGATGAATGTCGGCGGCAGTAACTAACTCGCCGTTCGCCCAGATTCTGACTTAGTAGGTTGTAAATCCTCGTTTCGACCACTAGTCTCTCTTCTCGCGAGGCCGGGCTGATTCACTTCCGCCCGGCCTCGTTTTTTGTCTACTTGAATGCTTCATCCACCGGCACGCGATAACCATTGGCTAACCGGTTGGTCTCATTCGCTAAACCCGCCACGGCTAACACCTCGGCCAGCATCTCGTCATCCATCCCCAGTTTCCGCGCGGAGGCGATGTGCGAGTGCAGACAATACTCACAGTTATTGGTCGCGCTCACTGCGACATAGATCATCTCTTTGGTTAGCGCGTCCAGCCGCGACGGGCCCATCACTTGCTTCACGTTCTCCCAAATGCGCCGCAGCGTGGGCGGATGGTTGGCGAGCGCTTGCCAGAAGTGGTTCACGCGATCGGTCTTCCGCGTCGCCATGATGTCGTCAAAAACGGCGCGCGCCTCGGGCGAGGCCTGTTGATAGTCGAGCAATCCGAAGATAGGCATCCCGCTATTGTGACAATGAACAGAGATGTTGCGTAGCTGGGTAGAAGTATCGCTCGACCGGATTGCGGCCAATTACCGCGCCGTCAAACAGACTGTGGGCGACGTGGAGGTGATGCCCGTCGTAAAGGCCGACGCCTATCGCCACGGGGCCGGCGCCGTGGCTCATCGCCTGGAAGAAGAGGGCGTGCGCTGGCTCGCGGTGAGCAATGTGCAGGAAGGCATCCGCTTGCGCGAAGACGGCTTGCGGTCTCGCATTCTGGTGATGGCCGATACGCTGGCCGCCGGTGGCGCCGCTTGGCGCAGCCATCGCTTAACGCCCGTGCTCCATCGCCTCGAGGACATCGCCGCCCTGCCCGCGGGCGTTAAGTATCACCTCAAAGTCGACTCCGGCATGTCCCGCCTCGGCGTCCGTGCCGAGCCCGAAGACATCGTCCGGGCCGTGCAAGGCACCCCGATCGAAGGCATCATGACCCACTTCGCATCCTCGGCCAATTTCCAGTCTTCCGAAACCGATGACCAGGTAGCCATATTCGAGCAACTCGCTTCCCAACTGCCCGTGGAGTACGTCCACCTTTCGAGCACCAGCCCCATCCACTTTGGCCTCCGCCACACGTGGCGCAACCTGGTGCGGCCCGGCTTGGCTCTCTATGGATACGTCTCCGGCGCGCGCGGCCCCGCGCCGGCGCACTTACTCGAGGTTACTCCCGCACTTACGTGGAAGGCGCGGATCCTGCTGGTGAAGCAACTCCCCGCCGGCGCGCGCATCGGCTACGGCGGCCTCTGCACCGTGGACCGCTCTTCCACCATCGCCATCATCGGTGCCGGTTACGCCGATGGCATTCCGCATCGGCTCTCGAACCGTGGCCAAGTCATCGCCGGCGGCCAGATGGTCAACATCCTGGGCGCCGTGTCGATGGACGTGACGACGATCGATGTCACCGAAGTTCCCCATCTCCAGATTGGCGACGAAGTCACTCTGCTCGGCCCCGGGCTCGATGCCCAAGCCATGGCCCGCACCGCCGGCACCATCGCCTACGCGGTGCTGTGCGGCATCAATTCACGGGTGAGCCGGGTGTTTGTCTAAGGCGGCTGCCCAGGATGGCCAAGGCAGCCATGGCGGCGGTTTCGGCGCGCAACACTCGGGGACCCAAGCTCGCAAACGTGCAGCCCGCGGCCAGCGTCCGCTCGCGATCCGTCCAGCCGCCTTCGGGCCCAATTAGTAACATCGACGAAGCGGCCGGCGTTGGCGCGAACTCGCTATCCTCGCGCCGTTCATCGAAAAAGTAACGCCGCTCAACGGGCAGGCCCAACACGCGTTCCAGGCTCACCGGCTCATGCACCGTGGGCGGCACAATGCGACGCGATTGCTGGCAGCTCTCCACCAGAATCCGGCGCCAACGCTCCAGGCGCTTGACGGCGGCGCGTTCGAGGCCCTGCTCGCAACGGTCACACCAAAAGGTGCGGATCTCCGTCGCCCCGAGTTCGGTCGCTTTCTCCAGCACCCATTCCAGCCGATCGAACTTCACCAGTGCCACGGCCAACGTGATCGCACAGGGCTCAACGGGCACGGGCAATTGTTCGCGAACGCAAAAGCGCACCTGCTCCCGCGCGGTCGACTCCACCTCGGCCAGGTAATGGCGCACCCCGTCGGAGAGCTCATAAAGCTGCCCCACCTCCACGCGCAGCACCTTGGTGAGATGCCTGGCCTCTTCGCCGCGCAACTCCGCGAGGCCGGATCGAACTTCGGAGACAAAGAAAAGTCGGCGCGCCATGTAGAATCGAAGTTCCATGATCGCTCACCTGCGCGGCACGCTGCTCGAGAAACATCCGAACCAAGTCATCATCGAATGCGCGGGCGTCGGCTACGACGTCACCATTCCCGTCACCACCTTCACCCGCCTGGGCGAAGTGGGGCAGGAGGTAAAGTTGCGTGTGTATACCCAGGTCCGCGAGGACGCCATCGCCCTGTTCGGCTTTGCTTCCCTCGATGAAAAGCGCCTCTTCGAGAAACTCATCAGCGTGAGCGGCATCGGGCCCAAGCTCGCCGTCACCGTATTGAGCGGACTCGCCGCGCCTGACCTCGTCAGCGCCCTGCGCAGCGGCGATTTGGCCCGCCTCGTGAAAATTCCCGGCGTGGGCAAAAAGACCGCCGAACGAATGGTGCTCGAACTGCGCGACAAGGTGGACGGCCTGGGCGCTGGCCCCGGCGTGCTGCCTGTTTCACCCCGCGGGCCCATTTTCACGGCCCTCGAAGAGGATATCCTCTCCGCGCTCGCCAACCTTGGCTGCGCCCGCCCCAACGCCGAAGCCGCGTTGCAGAAGGCGCAGGCCGCCAATGTCGGCTCCGATTTTGAGACGCTTTTTCGCAAAGCGCTCGAACTGGTGCGCTAACCTGAATGTTCATGGCTGACCGGGGGATATTGTCGGGCAATCTCGAAGATGACGAGCGCCAATTCGAAGTGGGGCTCCGTCCGCGCACCCTTGCGGACTTCAACGGCCAACCCAAGCTCAAAGAAAACCTCGCCATCGCCATCGAAGCCGCCCGCCTGCGCGACGAAGCCATGGACCATGTGCTGCTCTACGGCCCCCCCGGCCTTGGCAAGACGACCTTGGCCGCCCTGATCGCCAACGAACTCGGCGTCACCTTCGAGCAGACCTCGGCCCCGGTGCTCCAAAAAAAGCTCGACCTCACCGGCGTCCTTACGAACATCAAGCCTAAGCAAGTCTTCTTTGTCGATGAGATTCACCGGCTCGATAAAGCCATCGAAGAGATGCTCTATGCCGCCGTCGAAGACTATCGCGTGGATATCCTAATCGGCCAAGGGCCCGGCGCGCGTACGCACTCCATTAACTTGCCCAAGTTTACTTGCATCGGTGCTACCACGCGCCAAGGCTTAGTAAGTGCCCCCATGCGCAGCCGTTTTGGCTTAGTGCTACGCCTGGAGCCTTACGGCGCCAGCGACTTACAATTAATCGTCCAACGCTCGGCCAAGTTACTTAATGTGCCCATCGATGCCGAGGCGGCTCTCGAAGTCGCCCGCCGCAGCCGTGGCACGCCGCGCATCGCCAATCGTTTATTGCGCCGCGTGCGGGACTACGCCCAAGTAAGAGCCCGCGGCGCCATCGATCCGGCAGTCGCCCGCACTGCCCTCGACTTACTCGACGTCGACCGCTTTGGCCTCGACGAAATCGATCGCAAAATCATGCTGACGATTCTCGAGAAATACAACGGCGGCCCCGTCGGGTTATCCACGGTCGCCGCTTCGATTGACGAAGAAGCCGACACCATCGCCGAGGTCTATGAGCCCTATCTGATTCAGTTAGGATTTATCCAAATTACGCCCCGCGGCCGCATGGGTACGGACCGTGCCTACCAATACTTCAACGTCCGCCGCTTCGGCGGCGGCCCCGGCGAGCAGCCCAATTTGTTTAGCTAGTTATACCGCTTGAATTCCTAACTTCTGAAACTCCGGACCACCTAGCCCATCGCGTCAGCGATGGGTCACATCTGCCACAAAACTCAGTATTTAATGCCAAATGAGAGGGCCTGGGTGACCCACCGCTGACACGGTGGGCTACGAAAACATGTTGTCGTACGCGCGTCCCACCTAGCCTGCCGCGCAAGCGGCGGGGCACAATGACACCAGCACGGTGCCAATCAATAAGTAGGGACATCGCCGGATCTCCAGTTAGTAAGACGTTCGATAAAAGTCCTGAATAGCTGCATTTCCCCATGTTTGTGCCGGTTCGTCCGGAAGTTTGCAACGTATTGCGGATCTAGAATGTGCCCCGCCGCTTGCGCGGCAGGCTAGGCGGGGCGCATCCGAGAAGTACCGAATCAAGCGGTCAAGGCACTAGGGGCGGGTGCCGCTTTCTCGGTTTTTGCTACCATAGAGGTTCCCCTTGCGCCCCCGTCGGTCGCCGACTTCACTTAAATTTTGCTTCGCGTGCGATCCACGCGAGCCGGAGGATGCCTTGAAAGATTTCTCGCGCCAGCTCATCATCGCCACCTTGGCCGTCACCACGGCCGTGGGCCAGCCCAACGACGCGGCCTTGACCACCAAAGCCAAAGGCATTCACGACCGCGTGCTGAAGCTTGATACCCACAACGACATCGAACCCGCCAACTTCACCGAAGATTGCAACTACACCAAGCGCCTCACCACGCAGGTGAATCTGCCCAAGATGGTGGAAGGCGACATGGACGTCACGTTCATGATCGTCTACGTGGGCCAGGGTCCGCTGACGCCCGCCGGCTATGACGACGCCTACCAACAGGCCATCGCCAAGTTCGATGCCATTCATCGCTTCACCGAAAAGATCGCGCCCGATAGCGTGGGCCTCGCGCTCACGCCGGCTCAAGTCCGCGCCATGCACCAGCGCGGCCTGCGGATTGCGGTAGTTGGAGTCGAAAACGGCTACCCCATCGGCACGGACATCAAGCGCGTGAAAGAGTTCTACGACCGCGGCGCTCGCTACATGTCGCTCGCCCACAACGGCAACAGCCAACTCGCCGATTCGAATACCGGTGAAGCGCAGGGCTATCTCTACAACAACGGCCTGTCGCCACTGGGCAAGGAAGTGATCGCCGAGATGAATCGCCTCGGCATCATGGTGGACCTGTCGCACCCCTCCAAAGGCGCCAATCTCGAAGCCATCCGCTTGTCCAAAGCGCCGGTGATCGCCTCCCACTCCAGCGTCCGCGGCCTCGCCGACCATAGCCGCAACATGGACGATGAGCAGTTACTTGCCCTCAAGAAAAACGGTGGTGTGGTGCAGATTGTGGGCTTCGCTTCTTATGTCAAGGTGGATCCGAAAGAACGCGCCGAGGCCTTAACCAAGATGCGCGACGAGCTCTTCGCCGGCATGATGGGTGGCGGCGGCCGGGGACGTGGTCCCGGTGCGGGTGCCGGTGCAGCGGCGAAAGGATCGCGTCCCTGCCCCATCGAAGACGAGCACGGTCCTGCTGCCGGCGGCGGACGCGCGGCGGGCTTCCTCGCCATGCTTCCCTCCGATAAGCGGGCCGCGTACGAAAAGCGCATGGCCGAAATCGACGCCAAATGGCCGCCCGCCGCCCGCGCCAACGTCAAGGACTTCGTCAATCACATCGACTACGCCGTCAAGCTAATCGGCATCGACCACGTCGGCATCTCCTCCGACTTCGACGGCGGCGGCGGCATCGACGGCTGGAACAGCGCCGCCGAAGCCTTCAGCGTCACGCTCGAGTTAGTCCGCCGCGGCTACACCGAAGAGCAAATCGGCAAGATGTGGAGCGGCAATCTGCTGCGCGTCTGGGGCGACGTGGAAAAGGTCGCGCAGAAGCTGCAGAAGACGGGGCGGTAGTTTCGGCGGTAACATTTAGGGATGCATCTGACCTCCGAAACCTATCGCTACATCACCCGCGTGGCCGGAGTGCGGACTGGAAATCCCATTGTGGAAGGCACCCGCGTTGCGGTCCACGATGTCATGGCTTGCTCCAGAATGGTGAAACAATCGATACCTTAACGGTCAATTGCTTCCCACAGCTGACTCGATCTCAGGTGTACGAATGCCTGGCCTACTATGAAGATCACCGGGGAGAGGTTGACCTGCTGGTTGCCCACCAGATGTCTTCCGCATCCGGGTGAGGTTCTTCCTCGGCCACGACGTGCCCGACGACCTGAGTTATTTACTCATCCAACTGGGTCACGAGATTACTCTCTTGCGCAAAGCTTACCCGGCGACTCCTCCGATGAGGTGGTCCTACGGTTTGCTCACCGGAGCTACTCCATTTTGCTCACCTGCAATCGGGACGACTTTCTCAAACTCGCCGCGACTGAGCCCCACCATCGATTGAGCCCCACCATCGATTGAGCCCCACCATCGATTGAGCCCCACCATCGACTGAGCCTCACCATGGCATCATCATCGTCATCCGGCGGAGAACTCGGGCCGAGGAACGGGCCGCCCTGTTTCGACTGCTGGAACGCGCTGGCGAGGCGGGCCTCCGAGCCAACGTCAACTTCGCCTGATCACGCGAGGCCTCCGAGCAACCCGGCGCTTGCGCCAAGCGCGGCTCGAATGCTGAAACTGGGGTCGCATGGATACCATCATCTGTCAGTATCGCCACTTCGACGAGATGAAGGCGGATGAGTCCCGTTACTGGTAGAGCCGCCCCGTGTCCGAGCGAAAGGAATGTGAGTCAAGGAAACGATCCCGCCGCCTCCACACTCAAAGGGTGGAAGACTTTTTGTCCCTTCCAGGCCCGTGGAGTTAAGCATGGGAACGCCGGGTGGAAGGATTCGAGGTGCGGCGCAGAGGCCAAAAAATCCGGCCGGACCTAGCCCGCAGCGGCGGTACAATCTGGCTTATCGGGCTGACCGTAACCCAAGGAGTTCTTGATGACTGAAAATCACCGCACGGCGTCGAGCCTGCCCGTTACCCGTCGTCAAATGCTGCGCCTGGCCACCCAGGCCGGCCTCGCCGCCGGCACCCTTGCCCACGCTCAGGAAAAGCGCCCCCGCATCGCCTGTGTCGTCACCTATTGGGCCGCCCCCGGATCCCACGCGGACTGGATCATCGCCAAACTCCTGGACGGCTATTGGTGGAAGGGCGCCCACACTGCTTCCCGCGTGGACGTGGCATCCGTCTACATCCATCAGCTCCAAGAAAGCGGCCTGGGCCAGAAGGTGTGCCAGTCGAAAAACATTCCGATCTTCAAAACCGTCAATGAAGCCCTCACGCTCGGCGGCAAAGAGCTTGCCGTCGATGGCGTGGTCCTGGTCGGCGAGCACGGCGTCTATCACACCAATCTCAAAGGGCAGACCTACTATCCGCGCTGGTGGCTCTACCAACAGATCATTCGGGTTTTCGAGCAGAGTAAGCGCGCCGTACCCGTCTTCAACGATAAGCACCTCTCCACC
>JBBQQS010000002.1:0-40164 GCA_038215525.1 Bryobacterales bacterium | reverse complement strand
CGGGCAGCACGTTCTTTGGTCTGGTGAGTCAAAGCGAGAAGAATGACCACATCGTATGGGACCGCTGCTGGGTGCACGGACAATCGGACCGGAGCCGGCAGTGGCTGGGCTTTACGTTCGACGGAACCAACATCGCGGTCGTGGACTCGGTGGTGAACGATATCTTTTTATGGACCGGAGTGGAACCGGGATCCGGGCTGACCGAAGTGCCGGCCGCCGCGTTTTTTATCGCCAAAGGCCCGGGCCCGATGCGCCTGGAGAACAACTTGATCGAGGCCGGGGGCATCACGGTATTTGTGCCGGGCGACTTTTGCTGCGCGCTACCGAGCGAACCAAACGATATGACGATGAGGCGGAACACGATCCGCGTGGGAGATGAGTGGCGTTTTGGAGCGGCCAATTTCGCGGGCAAGAAGATCATCATGCGGCATTTGTTGGAGCTGAAACAAGGCCGCCGGTGGTTGGTGGAAGGCAATGTTTTCGATGGGACGTTCACCACGGTGAATCAGGCGGCGGCTATCGCCTTAACCCCGCGCGGGGATTCGGGCTTGTTTCTGATCACGAACGTGGAAAACGGGCAGGCCACGATGAACCCGGCTTTCGGCGTCTGTCCGGAAGACACGCGGGTGGATGATTGGGTGGTGTTTACCGGAACCAGCGAGGCCACCCACAACCTGGCCTGGAAGGTAACGGCGGTGGACAATGGCGGCTGCACGGTGACGGTGGATGGCGCCGCCGGATCGAGCACCGGGGGGCGGCTGCAGATCATGACCAACCGAAAATCGGTTACCGATATCGACATCCGCAGCAATACGTTTAAGAATCTAGCCAACGGCATCTTTATCATTGGGCACACTGACGGAGCGGGTGCTCCGGCGATCCAATTGGAAACCGCGCGCCGGATTCGCATTCACAACAATCTGTTTCAGTCCATCGACGGCGGCCGCGGAAATAGCTCGGATACGTCATACTTCCCGACGGGCTTCGGCGGCTATCCGCTTTATACGTCGCTCGGAATGGAGGATCTGCACTTCACCCATAATACGGTGGTGAGCAGCGTCACCGGACCGGCGCTCTTTCTTGAAAATACGAACGTCTGCGGCGCGGGCGGGGGCTGCAATCCGAGCACCGGGCTTATCTACGAAAACAACATTGTCTCGTACGGGACGGGCGGCGGACTTGGATCGACGGTAGGCGCGATCGCGACGGGAGCATTTTTTGGGTTGGCGGCGCTCGATAAGGTGTGGCAATCCGGGGAAGACTCGGGTTGGCTGTACCGCAAGAACATCATCATGCTCCGGGGTAATTTACCCACGCAGGCACCGCTGGGGCCTTACCCGACCGGCAACCTGGCGCACAATCTGAACAGCGGCGACCTGCCGTTCGTGAACGCGAGCGCGGGCAATTACCGCTTGCGAGCACTCTACCGCGCGCTGGACAACTGTTATGGGCGCGCCGGGGACTGCACCACCACCGGACGCGACGCGGGCGTAGACTTCGCCGAGTTGCTACGGGCGCAAGGCGCCACGTCGCAGGCTCGCCTGCAGCGAGTGGGCAGCCGGCAGTTGGGAATTCAGGCCAGCACCTACCTGGGTGGCTATTGCGCCGCGGAGGCCAGCGCCGATTCGTTCGTCACCAAGACCAGCGCGACGGTGCTGGGCGAAGGCCGGTCGCGCACGATGTGGGTGGATGCGCTATTGCCCAATACGATTTATCAGTATCGGGCGCGGTGCGGCAATGGCCCGGTGCTGACCGGGGTGGCGCAAACCCGGGCGACTGGCGTTGACCGGCGCTTTGATCTGCGTTTGAAACCGCCCGCGTGGATGACGATCACGGGAGCGGTGCGGGCGGTGATCCGCACCGGTCTTTCGCCATCGACGCTGAGCGAGAGTAGTAATTTGCTTTGCACCACGGGTTGCACGCACATCATGCCGGTGGTGGATGGCACGCTGCTCTATTACAAAGTTGACTATCGCAACGCCGGAGACGTGACGGTGGCCAGCAGCCCGCTCCGGGCCTGGGCGCCTTAGCCTACGCCGGCCGGCGGCAACGGGCTTCAATGCCGTTGCCGTTTTCCGTGGTATGCAGACCGGCGACGTTCAGGCCGCGCAAACACGCTTCGATTTGTTCGGCGGTCCGCAAGTGCTTAAACCAATCGGTGAGTGAATCATGGGAATCGAGGGTAGCCCATTCCCTCTGCAGCGGTTCCGAGAGCTCCGGAATGAGGCGGTAGAAGGTGACGATGGGTGAAATCCGGCAGAGCAAAAACCACGCTGGATAGACGTTGCGGAAGCGACGGTGCCAAGGAAGAAAGATGTCCACCATCGTTTCGACGACCGAGAGCGTCACTTCGGGCTTGACGCGCTTCATGTAAGCCCGGACCAGCGGCTTCACCGAGCTCCAGCGTCCCTTTTCGTGGGTGTAATGGTCGATGATGAGCCAACCATCGGGCTTTACCTGATCGTATAATCGCGCGATGGTCTCTTCGGAATTCGGCGTGTGCTGAATGACACCAATGCAGATGACAACGTCGAACTGCCGGGGGGCGAACGGCAGACGGGTAAGATCGGCTTTGGCGATGCGATGGTTTTCGGCGATCGGACAATTGCGGGCGTTGGCATCAACGGCCACGCTGAGATCGACCGACATAACCTTAGCGCCTTCCGCCAACAGGACTTCGGTGAAACGGCCCGCGCCACAGCCACATTCAAGGATCACTTTCCCGCGTAATTGCAGCCAAAGCTCCTCGCCCAGGCAACGGCGGAGCCGATCACGGCTGATCGGCAAGCCCGTATAAGAATCGAGTTGGGTTTTCAGAAAACGGTTCCATTGAGCTCCGAAATTGGCAGCGTAGTCGTCGGAAGGAACGAAACAGGGTATACCGTTCTGAATAGAGTAGGTCTCGTCGCCGGCGCGCAGGACGCCGTCACTGGCGGCCAATGGCGCGCCAGTCACGGGAGACTGGAAAACAGGAAATAACTTCTCATCGATAGTAAACATAGTCCTCAAGAAAGTCTCCCATGGAAGCTCGGCCTAGTACAACCAGTCCCAAAGAGCCCGGTGCGCTTGGCAGCTATTCATCTTGACTCCGGGTGCGAAGTGTATCGGGGCTGGCCCTGTTGTCGCGACGCATTCTAGAGTTGCCAGCGCCCTAAGCGCTATTTTGCGTATCATGCTTGAAGCGGAGTTCGGCAACCAGTCTGATCGGCAAGGAGCCCGTGCGGGTTACCTTCATCACGGTCGACGGTAGGCGGCGGCCGTAGGCGTCCGACCGCCAGCCGGCCTCCATTTGAGACCCTTCGCCCAATGTCAGTCCGGCTTGCTTGCCGAGTCGATAGGTGTTCCCGCCCAGGGCCTGGACGGCGACGCCGGCATGCCAGAGTTGTTCGACGACGTGCTCACCTTCGCCCTCCACCTCGTCGTATACGATCAGGCGCGAGCCGCGTTCGTAGATCACTTTACGCCGGTGCGTGAAGCCCTGGTAGCGGCAGACAGCTTCGACAATATCACCGTCGAGGTGCGTGAGGGAGACCTGAGGGCGGCCCGTCCAGCCAAAGGCGCCGCGCGGTTCGGCTTGGTCCTGCCTGTCGATGCGAATTGTGTTGTGCCCCGCGCTGCCGCGAAAGGCGTTGCGCCCCTCGCCGACGTACTCGTAGGTGCCTGGGTCCAGCAAAAGCTCTTCTTCCCCCTGCCGAACGTAAAGACTGAGCGAGTCGGAGTGGCTATGTCCAGCGCTTCCGGGCCCAAAGCCGCCGGCGTCGAAGAGAATGAATTGGTCGCCGTGCTCGAAGGTGTAAGTGCCGATGTTGGGGAAGGCCCGGGCGGCGGCGGGCCTACGCTCCGCCGCCGCAGCTTTAGTAATGCCGAGCCACCATGCGGCGAGCGGCGCGACAGTATCGGCATCGCCCACCCAGTCCGGCCGATTCAGCAGGAGACCGCACAAGGACAGCGTGGCGCGGCCATATTCGACATGCACGCCGTAAGGATGAAAGAGTCTTCCGCCGTCGTCGTCGCCGATCAGGGGCAGAGATCGCGCCGGGCCCATCACTGCGTCGAGATACTCGCCCATCTTCGTCAAAGTGGGCACGAACGACGCCGGCCGGCCCGCCAATATATAGTGCAGCGCGAAGAAGTCGACCGCGTAAACGTGATAGTAAGTCGATTGCTCAAAGTGCGCGCCATCGGGAAGAACCTGTTTCTCTAACTCCTGGCTCACTACCCGCCCGCCGATTTCGCGCCACCGCGCGGAACGGGGAAACATAGGGAACAACGTGCCTAGGGCATGCAAAGCCACGGCCTCGCCCAGTAAGTGCGTGTTCGGCGAAAAATAGTAAGAGAGATTATATTCGAGGTGCGCGCCGTGGCGCGATAGCTCGAGTAAAAAACGTTCGCGCTGCGCGGGCGTCAATTGGTCGCCGACTAAATGATAGACCCACGTCCAGGAGAGCGCGCGAAAGGCGACCTCCAGCGCGCTGCACCAGTTGATGCCGTGTTGGAAGGGATTCGCCGCGAGCCAGCTTTCCCACTCGGCCACGATCTCGGCCAGATACTCGGCCCGGCCGGTAAAACGGTAGGCCTGCGCCAGCAGTAACCAATGCTGATGCCGGTTCAGTTCCCAGATGATTTTATGGTCACCCACCCGGGTAACGTCCAGATACGGAACCCGCCGGAAGTACTCAGCCGGGGTTTCGATCTGGCGCCGGTAGTCGCGGCGCCAAGCAATTTCGCGGCCCGTATCGACCGTGAACCCCAATAAAGGGAAGCGATGCGCCAACACCTCCGCGGCAATCGCTTCCACTTGTTGGGCGAAGGCGCTGCCGCGCAGTTGCTCAATTATGGGGCCAGGATCCGCCAGGCCGGACAAAGGCGAAGAACTCTCGAACCGTCCTTGCGGCGGACGCTGCGCCAAGGCGTAATTCATCGCCTCCTGCCGCAGCCGGAAAGCGATTTCGCGCGGGTCGCGCAGGTACTTCTTCAAATTCACGACGTGAACTGCCCGGTTCCCTCCAGGTCGATTACCTTTGTGCCGGAGGACCGCACCTGCGCAATCACCGCGGGCTCGGGCTTGGTGGTCACCACGATCACCTCGGCCCACTCGAGCAACTCGGCCACCTCGGCCGTCAGCAGTTTGCCCACGTGCGGAATCGCCTTCAGGATGTAGTTCTTATTGCTGCCATAGATGTCTTCGAGCCGAATGTGCGGATCGTAGACGCGCACCTCGCGGCCCTTGCCCAGCAGGAACTCGATCAACGGAATGCTGGGGCTCTCACGCAAGTCGTCGGTGTTCGCCTTGAAGGCCAAGCCCAAAACGCCAATACGCTCGCACTTCGTATCGAGCACCGCTTGAATGCCGCGCGACAAATGCTGCTCGTTGCTCGAGAGCACATTCTCGACCATCGGCAGTTTCACGTCGAGCCGGCCGGCGCGAAAGACGATCGCCCGCAGGTCCTTCGGTAGACATGAGCCGCCAAAGGCGAAACCCGGTCTTAAGTAAGCAGCCGAGGTGTTCAATTTCTTGTCCTCGCAAAGCGTGGCCATCACCTCGGCGCCGTCGATGCCCATGCGCTCCGCCAGCGCGCCCACTTCGTTGGCGAAGGCGATCTTCACCGCATGGAAAGCGTTGCAAGCGTACTTGATCAGCTCGGCCGTTTTGAGCGACACCAGGCACGGCTTCACGTTGAGGTCGGCATAGAGGTTGGCCACCAAGGCCACGGAGTCGGCGTTATCGCCGCCCACGACGAGCAAAGACGGCTCGCGGAAGTCCTTCACCGCGACCCCTTCGCGCAGAAACTCGGGGTTTGAAACGAGCGTGACCGGCGCGTCCGGCCCAGCCGTCTCGCGAAAGATCGCCGCGATCTCTTCGCCAGTACCGGGAAACACAGTACTCCGCGTCGCCACGATCAGCGGTTGCTTCGAATCGCGCTGCCACAGGGCAATCTCTTCGGCCACCCGCCGCAGGAAATTCAAATCGAGGTCGCCGTTTTTTTCCGATGGCGTGCCCACACAAAGCAGCGCGACGGCCGCCCCATCGAGTGCTTCGGCCGCGTTCGTCGTCGCCCGCAACCGGCCCGACTGCACCCCCGCTTCCACCAAAGCCGGCAACCCCGGCTCAAAGAACGGCGCCCGCCCGGCGTTCACTTCGCCTACCTTAAAGGCGTCCTTGTCGACCCCACGAACCTGGTGCCCGAGCGAAGCCAGACAGGCCGAGGTGACACAACCCACATAGCCCAATCCAAACACCGCAACGGTCTGCTTTCCATCAAGCATTTGTAGTCACAATTCCCTTATCACACAACGACTTGCAGACACAAGGATGGTAACACAAGCGAATCAGATGGCGATGCGGTCGACAATCTGGCGCGTGATCACTTGGGGTCTGCGGTCGTATAGCCGCGTCGTTCTAGGATCGGCATGTCCGGCCAGTCGCTGTACATCCTCGAGCGCCACGCCCTGATTTAATAAGTTCGTGATCGTGGCCACGCGAAAGCTATGAGCCGAAAGGCGTTCCGGCAGCCCGGCCGACTTCATGCGACGCTTAATGATGCGACAGGCGTCGACGCGGTCGATGGCCCGACCGGTCAAGCGGTCCCGCTGCATGGTTTGGAAGAGCGGCGTTCCCTCGCCGGTGATTTGCGCCGCCTCCCGATAGGCGTTGATCCAGCCCAGCAAGTCACCGCGCAGGGGAATTTCCCGGCTCTTCCCGTTCTTCTCGAGGAAGTGCGCGACGCCCAGACCGCCCACTTCGTACAGGTCGCCGAGCTTGAGCTTCGCGACGGCGCCGACCCGCGCGGCGGTGTAGACCAGGAAAGCGATCAGGCCCCGGTCGCGCAGGCCGGCGACCGTCGTGAGGTCAATAGCCGCCAAGAGTTGGCGCACTTGGTCGACCGAGATTTCGGGCGTGCGGCCCTCCGTCACCTCAAAGCGCTCAAGCCGTACGGTCGAGACCGGATTCAGCAGGCAGACATGGCGCACCACCATCTGGTCAAAGAAATGTCGTAGCGCCGCCCGGTGCTGCTGCTGGGTCGCCGGGCCGCCCGGGTGCTGGTCAAAGTATAGGCCCACCATCATAGGCGAGATCCGGGGGAGTTCGACTCCCTGCCCTTCCACCCAACTCAGGAACTTAGTGATGGCCGTCTGATAGGCGCGCCGCGTGTGCGGGTTGCGGATTTTGGCAAAGAAGAACTCCTCGGCCGCGAAGATGGCGCCCGGCCCCGCGGCGGTAACTAAGCCCGGCAGGACATCCCGCCGCGCGAGCAGCGTCACGGTGTTGTTAGGAACCAATCTCGCCCTTTCCTACCCCACCGCGTCAGCTGTGGCCTAATGTTAGGGTAGCAAATAACGTCTTTTATGAGCTACCGCGATTTTTAGTTGTTGCGCGATTGGGCAATAACGTACCCTAGAGCAGGAGGTCAGCAATTCCCCGCCCCATCGAATGGTTTCAGCGGCTTCCCGTAATCCTTGCCCAACTCGATTCCCACACTCAGCCCAACTGGCTCGACCGGGGCGCCATCGAGCGCCTTTTCGGCGTCAGCCGCCGGAACGCCCATTTTCTAATGGCCCGCTTCGGCGCCCAGCGGCTCGGGAACCTGCTCGTCGTCGAACGATCGACCCTCGCGGCCAAGCTCCGCGAACTCACCACCCAGGACGAAGTCGTGCAGCAACTCCGCCGCCACGAACGCGTACGCGCCGCCATGCAAGAAGGTCGGGCCGGCGTCAAGTTCGCCCGCATTACCCTGCCCGAGCCGACTGCGGGCTCCCTCGCGCACCTGCCGGGTTCGATTCGCCTCGCCCCCGGCCACCTCGCCATCGACTTCACCGACGCCATCGACCTCCTCACCCAGCTCACCGAGCTTTCGAAAGCCATCGGCGAGGACTTCGATCACTTTGAGGCTCTCTTAAATTAGGATCCCCTTTTGGACTGATAGCCCCAATATATATGGGTTTTCATTCCTCTGCCCCCATGAGTAGGGTTAGCCTTCCTTGACACAAACCCTACCCATCTCTACAATCAGGCTCAGATGGTTCGCCAATATCTCACCACCCGTCAGGTGGCTAGTGTTCTCGGGGTGTCGCTCAATACCGTCTACCGGTGGCTCAAAGCCGAGCGCCTCCCCGAGCCCATGCGTGATCCTGACAATAACTACCGTCTCTGGACGGTCGAAGACCTGGCCCGCATCCGCGCCAGCGCGCCCCAGGAGACCCAATGATTCGTCTTGTCGTTGCCAATCAGCGCGGTGGTGTGGGAAAAACCACCGCCGCCGTGAATTACGCCTGGTATTTGGCCTCTCGGGGGCGACGCACTCTCTTAATCGACACCGATAGCCAGGGGTCGATTGGCGTGATGCTGAACCTGAAGCCGAAGCACTACTTCAGTCATTTTCTGGTGAATAAGTTCCATTTGGACGAATGCACGATCCAAGCCGGGGAAAATTTCCACGTCCTGTGCGGCAATAAGGAAACCGTGCAGGCCGAAAGCGCCCTCGCCGGGGCGATGGTGCGGGAATTGACCCTGAAAGTACTGCTCGAACCCTACGAGAAACAGTACGACGCGGTGATTATTGACGTGTCGCCATCCATTAATCTGCTCCAGACCTGCGCCATGGTCTACGCGCGTAACGTATTGATTCCAGTAAACATGGACCTTTTGAGCCTGAACGGCGCCAACGCCGCCTACGACATGATCCGGCTCCTAAACGACCTCATCCGGGCCAATATCACCGCCGTCGGCCTGATGCCCTGCCAGGTCGACCAGCGGCTTTCGGTCACCACGCTCGTGCAGCAGGGCCTCCAAAAAATGTCGGAGATGTTCCATATTCCCATCCTGCCCGCCATTCGGACCGACCAAAACGTGAATAAGGCCTTCCGGGCCCGGCGCCCGTTGCTCGAGTACGACCCCGGGTCCAAGGCGGCCCAGGATTATCTGGCGGTTTTTGATCAGATCACCGCCGCCATTCTGAAACAGGACCAAGGCCATGCGCAAAAACAAGAAGCTACCGCCTGAGCCCTTCGATGTCGGCGAATTCCTGCGGCCGACCGATACGGACCTGCGCAGCGCACTCAATTCCCTGCTCCATGGGCAGGCGATCGGACCGGAGGTTCCTCTAGGGCCCGGTCCCAACTTAGGGGAGGAGGTCGACGTGGCCGTCTTACCATCCAGATCCGTTAGCGGAACGGCCGGGGCTCCTGAATTAGCTTCTGCTCTCGGATCAAACCCTCCTCTTAAAATAGATGATGGTCTTAAGCTAACACCCCATGGTTCATTGAGGCCCCCTAAGAACCTAGCTGATACAGCGCAGTCAACCGTGACACAGGACTTTTCAACGCCCGGACCTAATTCATCAACCCTTCTTAATGTAGCAGGGCCTCACATAGTAAGACCCCCTGTTATTATAGGACCCCCTCCTAGAAACCGACAATTTGCGATCCGCCCCGCCCACCTCGTCGAAGACGGCCATTCGCGCGCCGAGCGGCAGGTCTACCTATCCCTGTGGGAAAACGCCGCTCCGCATGACCAGGTTTCTCGACTCCTCACCATCGGCTTCGCCTCCATGGGCAAACTGACCGGCCTGTCGGAGAGCAATGCCCGCATCAACCTGCGGTCACTGGTGCAGAAACTCGCCATCGATGAATTCGACACCTACCACTGCGCCACCAGCCAAGGCCGTACCTATCGCATCTACCACGCGGCCGAAATTCTGCGCCGCCGGCACGTCGCCGGTTTGCGCTGGGTGATGCGCCGGACGCTCGCCGTGGTCTTTGTCGATCCCGAAACCAAGCTCCCCCTATTTAATAAGACCGGCGCCAAATCGGAACCCGGTCTCAATCTGAGCGCCGCTCTCATCTTGATCAACGCCGTGCGCGGCCATCTGCAACAGTACGGGCCGGCAGACAACCAAAAGGTGGAACTTTTCCTCGCCGCCTGCCGGGACGCACAACCCGCACTCGATCCCCACCGACTGGCCGAGGCGATCCACCAACAGGCACTGCTCACGCGCGGCATGAGCCCCGCCCAGAGCATCGAATTCCTAGTGGCGACGGTGCCCGCCCAACTCACATAACCGGGGCAGGGAAGCGCCCCCAACTGAGACTGCCCGGCTAAGACTGACCGGCTAAGACTGGCGGACTTTTGGTCGAGAAGGTGACCAGAAGCAAACACCATGCCAGAAATCGTAACGCGGCAATTCGGGATCCTTGTCTACACCGCCGACCAGATCGTTCACTTCGCCGCCGGACTGCCCGGCTTTGAGGAGTGCCGCGAGTTCCTCCTGCACGAAGAGCCCGCCATGGGACCCTTCTTATTCCTCCAAAGCCTCGCGGACCCCAACCTCAGCTTCGTCACCTTACCGGCCGAACGGCTCGAAGAAAACTACGAACTCACTCTCTCACGTGACGACCTGGCGCAACTGGAATTACCGACGCTGCCGGCGCCGGACGAAGTGTACTGCCTCGCTATTTTGCAACTCCAATCGCAAGGCGCCAACGCCAACCTCGCCGCGCCCCTTGTCATTCACAAAGCCAAACGCCTAGGCACCCAAGCCGTCCGGCAGGACCGCCGTTATAGCGCCCAACATCCCATCCTCTGGGGACCGCCAACCGCCGGGCAAGGTGGCGATTAAATGCTCGTCATTCGCCGCAAGCGCGAACAAACCATTCGCATTGGCGAGGATATCGAAATTACGGTCCTCGAAATCGAGAATGGCCAAGTGAAGCTGGGCATTAACGCCCCGCGTGAAATTCCGGTCTTCCGGGAAGAGATTGCCGCCACGCGCCGGAGCAATCAGGGCGCGGCCTTGTCGGCGGCGGCGCTTCACACCTTGGGCACTTACTCCGTACCGAATAGCCCAACCGAGCCCCGAGTTTCAATTTCCAATTCCTCCTCATAAAGCTTTTTCGCGGCCCGATAAGCCGCATTGAGCCCCCAGGAATGTTAGTTACTTTCGCGGTCCTCCGCGACGGCCTGGCCCTGTCGTCTCCCGTATTGCCGGAAAGATTCCGGATGCGGTTTCTTCGTCCGTGAACTCTAGGAAGGAGTCTATTATGGGTGGTTTTTCCATCAACAGTAACATTACCTCGCTGCAAGCGCGCGAGTATCTCCGCACGAACTCGGAATTCCAATCGAAAACCATTTCTCGTGTCACCTCCGGTCTGCGCATCACCTCCAGCGGCGACGACGCGGCGGGCTTAGCCATTGCCAATGGCTTCCGCTCCGATATCAGCGTGATTACGCAAGGTATCCGTAACGCCAATGACGGCTTGAGCCAATTGCAGATCGTCGACGGCGGTCTGAATAACATCTCGAAACTGATCGACCGCGCCCGGACGCTGGCCACGCAATCGGCCACCGGCACCTTCACCGGATCGCGCGCCGTGCTGAATAGTGAATTCGGCTCGGTGCTGTCGGAAATCGACCGGCAGGCGCAGACCATCGGCCTGAATATCGGCGGCTCCATTGCCAAGAACCTAAGTGTGTTCATCGGCGGCGGCTCCGGCGCCACCAGCGCGGCCAAGATCACCAACGGTAGCGTCGGCGTCGACCTTTCCTCCTCCACGGTGGACACGCGCTCCCTGGGTCTTTCGGGCGTCCAGGCGGCGGGCGTGTCGAGCACCGATGTCTCCACCTCTTCGACCACCTCGGTCGCCAACATTGTGGCTGACTCCACCAACGCGGGCGACCTCCAGACGCCCGGCACCACTCAATTCACCTTCCGCGGCGCTGGCTTCTCCGACGGCGGCCGCATCAAGGTGAACGTGAATCTGTCGGGGGTTACCAATACCAGCAACCTCGCCGACGCCATCAATACGGCCATCGACACGGCCGGTAACGCCGGTTCGCAACAGGCGACGGCCTTTAAGAACGCGGGCGTCCGCGCCATCGTCGTGCAGGATAAGCAGGGCGACGGCACCGTGAAAGAGCGCCTTGGCTTCACTAGCTCCTCGTCGGCCTTCCAGGTGGAAGCCAACGACCGGACGGCGAACGCCTTACTTGGCAACTTCAGCTCCGGCGCCGTAGGCAAGAGCCAGGGCAACGTCTTCGTCGGCGGCACCGCCGCTTTGGCCGCCGGCGCCACCGGCGCTGCGGCCGGCAACATCGTCGTCCGCGTCCAGGGCGGGGGACTCACCGGCCCCGTCGACCTCAAGCTGTCCGTCACCGGCGGCACCACCACCGTCGGCCAAGTGCTCGGCGACCTCACCTCGCAAGTCGCCGCCAATAGCGCCTTGCAGGCCGCAGGCATCGAAGTCGTCAGCGCCAATGCCGGCGAGCAGATTGTCCTCAAGAACAAGCAGGGCGAGCGCTTCGAAGTGCAGACGGCCGGCGACACCACCAATATTCTGGGTCTCGGCTCCTATGCGCTGGCCAATCAGTCGACCGCCACGTCGCTCGATTACACCTCCATCACCGGCGCTGGCGGCACCTTTACCGCCACGGCCTTCCGTTTCGAGTTTTCGGTGAATGGCAGCCAGAGCGTGATCGACACCGGCGCGCTCACCCCGACCGCGGGCGGCACGATCACCCAAACCGTCGACACCTTGAATGCCTTCTTCGCTTCGAACAGCGCGGCGCAAAACGCCGGTTTACGGGCCACCGATTCCGCCGGCGAGCTTAACATCAGCTCCACCAATGGCTCGGCCTTCCGGCTCAACAACCGCGTGGGCGTCGTCCAAGGCTTCGGCACCACGGCTTCGGGCGCGGTCACCGTCAATCGCAATGACGCCCTGCGCTCCGGCGCCGTGGGCACGGTCAACTTCGGAGCCGGTCAAACGCTGCAATTGACCGCCAATGGCACGGCTTACAATGTCGACGTCAACGCCGACGCCAGTCTCGCCGACGTCGTGACCTCGATCAACGGCACGGCCGGCCTGTCAGGCCTCGCCACCGCCGCGGCCGTCGATGGCCGATTGGTGATCACCGGCAACGCGGCCAACGACAAGATCAAAGTCACCGGTGGTACGGCTAGCGTCGTCAGCACCTTGGGCTTACAGGTCGGCGACACCAACATTGCCGACAAATCGAGCTTCAACTCGGGCGGCTCCTACACCACCGAACTCGGCACCAACAAGGACGTCTACGAGTTCAAGCAGTTCCGCAACGGCATCGACTCGCAGACGCTCAACATTGTCGCCAACGACTCGGTGGGCGCCCAGCGCTCGCTCGCCGTCACCCTGCGCAACGACGGTATTGCCCGCAACGCCCGTTCGCTCGACGAAGCCATCTCCACGATCAACTCGGCCCTCCAAAGCTCCGGCGACGCCACGCTCAAGCAGCTCGTCGCGGTGAAGGAATCGGCCACGGACGATCGCAAAGAAGGCATTCGCTTCGTGTCGAACCTAGCCAATTTCCGGGTCAGCGTCGGCAGCGTTGCCACCTCGACCGCCGCCAGCGAAGTCGGCATCTTCG
Source organism: Bryobacterales bacterium (assembly GCA_038215525.1). Classification (GTDB taxonomy): domain Bacteria; phylum Acidobacteriota; class Terriglobia; order Bryobacterales; family Bryobacteraceae; genus JALHNI01. Next base: position 26,768 of record JBBQQS010000002.1, on the reverse strand, counting down.
ACGCCACCACCGGCACGAGTGTTCTCGGACAAAGCCTGCTCACCGCCGCCAGCCAATCCACCGGCGGAGCGCAGACCGACATCTCGACCCAAGCCAACGCCGAAGCCGCGGTGAGCGCCTTGGCCGAAGCCGTGCAGAAGCTCGGCACCTCCCAAGCCGTTGTCGGCCGCGGTCAGAACCAGTTCACTTTCGCCGTTAACTTGGCCCAATCGCAGGTCACCAACATCTCGGCCGCCGAAAGCCGCATCCGCGACGCGGATCTGGCTTCCGAAGCCGCCAACCTCACCAAGGCGCAGATCACCCTGCAGGCCGGCGTCGCCGCCCTCGCCCAAGCCAATTCCGCGCCCCAGCAGATCCTGTCCCTGCTCCGAGGTTAATTAACTGAGCCCACCGCGTTAAGCGGTGGGTTGCCTTTCCCAACTTCGGGCGCCCCCTAACCGGCCAGCGCCCACCGACTTCCGGAGATGGTGGTCCTCACTGATCCGGCCGGCGGACGCCTCGCGCGCGATGGCCTTCTCGGGTGTCATCCACGCGAGCGTCCGCCCATTCTTTCTTACTGCTCATATGCACCCGTCATTCCTCACTCCCGCGCCGCCCGTGGTCTGCCTAGCGCCACCGGCCGATGTCGCCGCTTGGCTCGAACGCGGCCACCTCTGGCACCAAGCCGGTGACCCCGGCCAAGCCGCCGCGTGCTACCAACAAGCCACCCGGCTCGATCCCCAGTCGGCCCAAGCCTGGTTCAATCTTGGCGTCACCCGCACCATCACCGGCGAACTCGACTCCGCCCTCGACGCCTACGAACAAGCCCTCGCCCACCGCCCCCGCTTTGCCCGTGCCTACAACAACGCGGCGATTCTGCACCAAACCCGCGGCGACTACGCCCGCGCCGAACGCGACTACGCCCGCGCCATCCAAGCCGACCCCCGCTACGTCGATCCCCACTACAACTCCGGCCTCCTCGCCTTCGCCCAAGCCGACTACCCCCGCGCCGAACGCGCCTACCGCAAGGCCCTCCAACTTGCACCCGCCCACGCCGAAGCCCGCAATAACTTGGGCCACACCTGGCTCGAGCTTGGCCGTCCCCGCGAAGCCCGCCGCGCCTTTGAAACCGTCCTCGCCACGAAGCCCAACCATCCCGAAGCCCGCTGGAATTTGGGCTTCACGCAACTCCTCTTCGGCGACTACGAACCCGGCTGGCAAAACTACGAATGGCGCTTCACCCAACCCGGCCGCCAACGCGCCATCGCCACCCCTCGCTGGACCGGCGCACCGCTTGAAGGTCAGTCTCTCTTGGTTTGGAACGAACAAGGCCTCGGCGACGCCATCCAATTCGCCCGCTTCCTGCCCCCCGGCTCTCACTTCGAAACTCCCGCGCCCCTTGCGCGCCTGTTCTCCTCGCTCGGCTGCTCGCTCGACACGCCCACTGCACCCAATTGGCAAGTGCCGCTCCTCAGCCTGCCAGCGATCCTCGGCACCAGGCTCGACACCCTGCCGCCCGCCCCCTATCTATCGATCGGTGAACCGGAGCGCGAGAAGTTCCGCCTGCTGCTCGCTGACCTCGTCCCGCCCGGGAATCTCCGCATTGGACTCGCCTGGAGCGGCAACCCCCGCCATCACCGCGACCGCCAGCGCTCGCTTCCGCCCGAGCTCATCCCCACCCTAACCGCAGGCCTCCCCGGCATCTCCTTCTTGAGCGTTCAGCACGGCGCGCCCCCGCCCGGTGTGCTATCCCTCGACGATCGCCTCACCGACTTCGCCGACACCGCCGGCCTGATGGCCAACCTCGATCTCACCATCAGCGTCGACACCGCCGCCGCCCACCTGGCCGGCGCTCTGGGTCTACCCGTCTGGGTCCTGCTCTCCTACGCCCCCGACTTCCGCTGGCTGCTCGACCGCGAAGACTCCCCCTGGTACCCAACCATGCGCCTCTTCCGCCAACGCCGCTTGGGTGATTGGCGGCACTTACTCGGCCGGGTCCGCGGCGAGCTCCCCAGCCACCCCCTGAGTCGGCCCTGATTCCCATTCATTCCTCTCAAAAATACGCCGCGCCGCCTCCATCACAAACGGATCGATCTCCAAGTCAACGCTCCGCTTCAGTTCATCCACGACGCGATTCACCGTTTCGGTTATCGCGTTATCCCTTTCCCGCTCTTTTTCGCTTTTCGCTTTGCGCACGGTCAAATCGGGATAAAGTCCAGCCGGTTCTTCCACTCATGAGCCTCGCTAGTCGCCCAAATCATCAGCAGTTCCTCGATTGCCACGCCAATTGGTACGTCCTGCGGGATGATGAGTACGCCGGGGCTCGTCTGGTCTGCCAGAAACTCAAAGAAATGCCGTGGCATGGTGCTCTCGTCATGCGAAATCAGAATCCGCCCGCTTGCCGCGGCCAGACGCAAAACTTCCGGGTCTGGCTGGTCGATCAACCCGCCGCGGTGAGGCGTCCAGATATCGATCGCCGGTTCCAGGCGCACCAAGCCGGAGACGATTCGTTGGTTGATGTCGGAGTCCGCTTGAAAGAGGATGGCCATCGATTTACGGGCGTAAAGAGTGCAGTCGCTCGCGCGCTTCGGCGAACTTCGCATGCAAGGCGGGATTGCGCTGAGCGGCTTCTTCCCGCATTAAATCGGTTCGCTGCCGCTGCTCGCGCAAATACTCGTCCACCGTCGCGCGATTGGCCAAATAGAACTCCACCGCCGAAGTCACCTGATTCAGACTTAGTGATGGAAAGCTCTCCACCAAGCCCAGCATCGACTCACCTCGCAAGTAGGCGTAGACGATCGAACCTAAGGCTACCCGGGTGCCCGCCACATAGTACCCGCCATCCCGCTGCTCAACGTAACTTTTGGCCATGACTCTCCCAGTATAGCCCCGCCTCTCAACCCACCTCCACTAACGCCCCGCTCTCCACCCGCGTCGCCTCCAGTAAGTGCAGTAACTGCCGCTCCCGTGTCGACTCTCCCCACGCATCCACCACCCGCGACCGCTCCTGCCGCAGCCGGTCCCCCAACGCTTGGCCAGCCGCAAAGTGCCTGAGCAGCCGGTCTCGCGCATCCTCTAAGTCCACCGTGCCGCAAGTGCCTTTCTCCGCCGCCCGGCAGATCGCGTGCACTAAAGCCCCCCGCTCATCCATCAGCGAAGCTAAGCCCGCGCCATCATCGACGGCGGTCGCCAGAATCTCCCGCTCCACCCGCTCCAACGCCACCCATAACTCGTTCATTAGCTACTCTTCCCGTACAGCGTGAAACTCAAACTAGTAATCGACGAAGTCAGCACCGTCTGCTGCGACTCGAGCAACGCCAGTAATGAATCGGCCGATTGTAACCGCTGCGCTAAACCCGATTGTAACAAGCTGACGCGCTCATTCAATCTACTCAGCCGCTTATCGAGGTCAAGTCCCGTGGCCGTGTACTGGTTCAACTCGGCCTGAATCAACCCCGTCACGGGATCGGAAATCCCGGTTACTTTCTTCGCCAAACTCCCTAACCCCGTAGCCGAATTCGCCACAAAGTCGAGCCCCGCCCGCACCTGGCTATCGCTCAAGTTAGCGAACGCCCCCGAGTCGAAAGTCAACTTACTCGTCGAGTCAAACACCAGCCCCAAAGCGGACAAACTCTTGATGCTACCCGAGCCCGAAAAACCGGTCACTTCGCGCAGCACCGATTGAATCTCCCGCACCAGTGAACTGCCGGAAAGTAGCCCCGCCGCCTCGCCAATCTGCCCATCCACTTGCCCCACCAGCGTGTTGTAAGCATCGGCCAAACTTGACAACGCCGTCGATAACTGCAAACGATCCGAAGCCAAAGTCAGCGAAATCTTCTCATCGGTCGCCGTCTTCGCCAACACCTCAAACGACAAGCCCGGCACCACGCTGTTCACCAAATTCGTCTTCTGCGAAATGGGCACGCCGTTCAAAGTAAATTCGGCGTTCGTCCCCTGGTTCGCCGAAGTAATCAGATCCAACGGTGTCCCACCCGGGTCATCCTTCAAGCTCAACGTCGTCGCCCCGGTCGTATTCGCCGAAATCGACAAGTAATTCGCCCCATCGGTCGTCAAAATCGACGCCGTTACCCCCGACCCTAAGGCGTTGATCTTATCCCGTAAGCCGCCCAGGTTATTCTGCGCCGGCGTGAGGTTGATCGTAAACGTGTTCGACCCCACCTTCAATTCCACCGTCCCCGTCGAAGATACCGCCGCCGCCGTTGAATTCGGATAACTCGCGACCGAGGTCTCCGCCGCCGCCGTCGCAATCGAAGTGACGTTCGCCAGTTGATAAACGCCGCCCGTCGTCGCCGTCACCGAACGCACCGCCACCTTCGACGAATCCGTCGATCTCCCCGTCACCGCCCGCCGGTCCCCAATCTCCGATAGCGACTTCAGGCTCGCCCCAAACGAAGCCACCGCGCCCTGCAAGCCCCCCGCCACAACCCGGCGCTGCACGAGATCCTTCTGCTGGTTCTGCAGCGACGTGATCGGCAATGACGCGATCTTCACGGTCCGTTCCAAAATGGTCTGAAAGTCGGACGAATACTTGCTGACGCCCGAAAACACGAGTGGTGTGAGACTCACGGGAAGCTCCTCGTGCCTCTTATCGGCCCAAATTCGCCGCCCTTGAGGGAATTGCCTTACGCTCAACCTCACAACACCCCAATGAGCCTCACCGTAAAAATCCCCCCTCCGTATGAGCTTCACCGTAAATCCACCCTCTTTCCCGTGAGCCTGACGCGTAATCCGCGCCCCGGCCATGAGCCTCCCACTAAGCGGGATGAGCCTCAGCATAAACAAGGGGACCCCACTACCCCCCTTTGTGGATACCTAAGTCATTGAAAACACGTCCTAAGCCCACCCTTTACGCTCAGTCTCATCCCCCCACCTGCGGTGGTATTCATTGTTTTCAATCACTTAGCCCATTTTTACGCTCAACCTCACACCAAAGCCCCCCTTAAATGGTTCTCTTGGTATTTGGTTTCTCTGACTTGGAATCCATTGGACGGCCCTTTCAGGCCGTTTTTGGTGTCTGGTATGAGCTTCCCAATAAAGAATCCCGATTTCCATGAGCTTGATCGTAAACCCATAGCCCTCACCGTACCGGGCGTTGTATAACTTCGTAGGTATGGCAACGGGCACCATCAAACCGCAATCCGCCTCCCTAGTCAATCTCTCGGTCGAAGAGGAAAACCTCTCGTCAATCCCGTTTGCCGTTCTCGAACGCCGCTTCAACGGCCGCCAGATCGATAAACTCGACGTCCGCGGAACCAAAACTCTCCCCGATGGCTCCGAAGTCCGCGTCCTCTGGCAAGTCCAAGGCGACAACGAACTCGGCTTGCCGTCCGAAAAAGATCTCGACATCTTCGTCGCCTTGGGCGTCCTCACCTTCCGCAACAACTTCGAGAAAACCGTCACCTTCAACGGCCGCGAGCTCGCCAAAATGCTCAACACCCAAGTCAACGGCAAGTTCTACGACCGCCTCAAGCTCGCCATGGGCCGCCTGATTGCCCTCCGCTTCCGCGCCGTCGCCGAAAACGAAAAGCAGGAAACCGTCAAATGGGTGAACGTCTTCCAGGAAACCAGCTTCGCCGTTGACAAGGTCGCCAACCGCTGCACCGGCTCGGTAACTTGGACCGACAAGCTCATCCAGTCCATGGGCTCCGGCTTCTTCCGCCTCATCGACGCCAGCCGCTACATGCAGCTCGACGGTATCACCGCCAAGCACCTCTACCGCTTTCTCTCGATCGCCTTCGAGAAGACCGACACCATCTTCATCGACGCCCGCAAGCTCGCTACTGAGCACTTGGGCATGCCCCAGCCGCCCCAATACCTCTCCCGCCTCATGCAGACCCTCGAGCCGGCCTTCGAACAAGTGAAGCGCATTGGCGTCCTCGGTGAGTGGCACGTCGCCAGCGCCCCCGATTGGCGCATTGCTCTTCGGCGCCACTTGAGCTATGTGCCCGAGCGGCAGGCCCTCATGATGTCCGGTCCCGGCGAAGACCCCGAACTCAACCGCGCCGCTTGCCGCAAACTCCTCGAAGAGGTCGGCTTTACGCCCAACGTCATGGACCCCTTCCTCAACACCGCCACCTCCACCGATCACTTCTACTCGCTCGAACGCGGCGCCCGCCTCGTCGCCGCCATGATCAACGAAGGCGTCGTCCAGCCAGTGGCTCTGTCCCTCATCCGCCGCGCCTTTGAGTCTCTCACCGCGGAGCCCGAAGGCTTCGCCGGCCGCGACCAGCTCGACTGGTGCGAAATCGCCCTCCATGTGGTCGAGCGGAAAAAGCAGTCCCACCAAACGCTCCGCAACTCGGGCGGCCTGCTCGTCAAGATCGTCAAAGACGCGGCCACCCGCGCCAAGTTCGTCGATGAACACGCCGAAGCTCAATTCAAGACTCACTTTCGCCGCCGCGAAGACAACCTCCGCCGCTTGAAAGGCGATGAGGAAGAGCGCATCCTGTTGCTCGAATACGAAGAGTTTCGCCAAGCCTACGCCCGTCAGTTACTCGGAGAAATGGCCGACGTCCGCCGTCAGGTCTTACTCGGCCAGAAACTCGATGAGTTAGCCAAGCAAGAACGCTTCGAACGCATGACCGACGCCAGCCGACGCCAGGAAGCCGAATCGGCCTTGGTGCAAGAGATCGCCCGCGCCGAAGTCCCCGGCTTCGACAAATGGCTCTTACGCCGCCGCGCCCGCCAATCGGTGATGCCTTTCATGATCGAAGTCTCCTCGCTAGTCCAGTAGGCTTGATTTGTTTCTTCCCTAATTGCAACCATGCCTAGCCTACCGCGCAAGCGGTGGGGCACACGGCTCTGGCCTGTCCCGTCAGAGGAATACCACCGACCAAGCGAAGGTACTAAATTGCCTTCTTCGAAGCTCGCTCTTTGGCCAAACCTTGATCCAAAAGCGTTTTGATGACCGACTGCCGGCTCACATTCAGACGAGCGGCTTTGGCATCGAGTTCTCGCAGCATCCCGTGCGTTAGATCGATATTCACCCGGCGGATTGGCCGTACCACCGTAAACTGATTCGAGAAGTACGCCGAAACATCCTCGCCCCGCGTCGCCATTTCCGCGATCTGATCCGCCGTCGGGCCGGCCTTAGTTGTTTTCCGCATAAATGTCCTCCTCCTGTGCCGTCGCCTTCCAGACGGTAATCAAATGAACATATTCACCCTGACGATCCCGCCGCACCTCGTAGATCACCGTCCCTAAACCGCTCCCATACCAGCCAATGGCGCGATACTGCCCCGGATCGTCGCTCTTCCGGTCAAACACATAAACTTGATCAAAGATAGCCTGGGCATCTTCCAGGCTAATCCCATGCCGTCGCTGGATAGCCAGGCTCTTTCGGGGATCGAACTTGCACCGCATGGATGTATAACCGTTATACACCCTCCAAGTTCCCGATGTCATGGCGGCAAAATCGCCTACAGTTTTCGCCCGCGGGAGTCGATCACCTCATAGTTGGCGGAATCCCCTTCCGCCCCCGCCTCCGGTGACCCTCCTGGGACTCGCCGTGCGTGAGCCTTCACCGAAACCCCAAAACAACATGATCATCCAAAAGCTGGCCGCTTGCTGTCTCTACGTGTCTCTAGGGTGGGCCCAAAGCCGTCCCGAAGCACCCACGGGTAACCTGCCCGCCCAATCCCTTGGCCCGAGCGACCTCCTCGCGCTCTCGGTCTATAACTCGCCCGAACTCAGCCGTTTGATTCGGATCTCGGCCGAAGGCGATATCCAGGTGCCGATGGTGAAAGAGCGCATTCCGGTCAATGGCCTCATGCCCGCCGAGGTGGAAAAGAAAATCGCCACCGCTTTCTCCAGCACTGGCCTCTTAGTGGACCCCGCCGTCACCGTTACCATCGTCGAATATTTCTCCCGCCCCATCTCCGTCATGGGCGCGGTCCGCAAGCCGCTTACTTTTCAAGCCAACGGTCCTCTGAAGTTACTCGACGCCTTAAGCCGCGCCGAAGGTTTAAGCGCAACCTCCGGCCCTGACTTACTCGTCACCCGTAAGGATCATGGACAGGGTGAACTCGTCAAGCGGATCCCCATCCGCGGCTTGATTGACCTTGCCGACCCTGAACTCAATCTCACGTTAACTGGCGGCGAGGAGATTCGCGTCCCCGAAGCCGGCAAAGTCTTCGTCGTGGGTAATGTCCGCAAGCCAGGCACCTTCGCCGTTCAAGACAATAGCGGACTCACCGTCATGAAGGCCTTGGCCCTGAGCGAAGGCCTCTTGCCTTTTGCCTCGAAACAAGCCTTCATCTATCGTCGCGAAGCCAACGGGGCCGGCAAGAACGAGATTCCCATCGAGCTCAAACGCCTCCTCGATCGGAAGACGGGCGACATTGCCCTCGAAGCCAACGACATTCTTTATATCCCGGATAATACGCGCAAGCGCCTCAGCATAACCACCCTCGAGCGCGTCATCAGCTTTGGCTCCACCACGGCCTCCGGCCTCTTAATCTGGGGCGCCGCCCGTTAACCCCCGCCGGATTTGCCGCTTCATTTGCTGACGAACTAATCCTTCTAACCTTTGCCCCTAGCCCACCGCGCGAGCGGTGGGGTCCGAACCCACTGACAAAAACCCCTACATGCAACAAGAACTCATCCCCAGCGAACCTCATGTCCGGTACCTTCCCGCCGAAAGGCTGTCCGTCATCAGCGAACCGCGCATTCCGGCCCTACCCACGAGCTTTGCCCCCAGCGAACCGGAGGCCGAAAGCTCGAGCGCCCCACTGTCACACTATCTCTGGATCCTACGCCGCTACCGTTGGCGCATGCTGGCCTTCGTCACAGTCATCACGGCGGCCACCTGGTTCATCAGTAAACGCCTGACGCCGGTCTATGAGTCGACCGTCACCATCGACATCGACCGCCAGACCCCGCAAGGGGTCATCGGCGCCGAATCGACCCGTTCGATGCTCAATGACGTCGACCAGTTTATCGCCACCCAGATTCGTCTCGTGCAATCGGACTCGGTGCTCCGTCCCGTGGCCGCCAAATACAACTTACTCGTCCACGAAGGCCAAACCGAGGTCCGCCCCGAAGCGCCCGTGCAGTTGAAGCGCCTCAAGATCGTCCGCCCGCCGAATACCTACTTACTCCTCGTCAGTTACCGCTCGCCCGACGCCAACCTGGCCGCGCAAGTAGCCAACGCCATCGCGCAATCCTATCTCACCCATACTTACAACATCCGCATGCGTGCCAGCTCCAATTTAACCGACTTCATGGAGCAACAGCTGGACGAGTTACGAGCCAAAATGGAGCGTAGTTCGCTCGCGCTAAATCGCTTCGAACGCGAGCTCAATATGATCAACCCGGAGGAGAAGACCAATATCCTCTCCGCCCGCCTCTTGCAGCTCAATACCGAATACACCAATGCCCAAACGGACCGGGTCAAGAAAGAAGCGGCCTTCCAGTCGATTAAAAACGACACCCTCGAAGCCGCCCAGGTGTCGACGCAAGGCGAAGCCCTGAAGCGTCTGACGGAGCGCCTGGGCGAGTTACGCGAAAAGTTCGCCGAAATCAAGGCGCATTACGGCCCCGCCCACCCGGAGTTCAAACGCTCTTCGGCCCAACTGCTGGAGCTCGAGCGGCAACTCGATAGCGGCCGCCGCAATATCTCGGGCCGCGTAGAAATCGAATACCGCGAATCGATGCGCCGCGAACAGATGCTGCTGCAGGAGGTAGCGGGTTCAAAAAACGAGTTCGACCGGATCAATTCGCGTTCCTTTCAGTACCAGTCCTTGAAGCGCGAAGCCGACGCCGACAAGCGCCTTTACGAAGAATTAGTCCGTAAGATCAAAGAAGCGGGCATCAACGCCGGCTTCCAGAATTCGAACATCCGCGTCGCCGACGCCGCCCGGCCCCCGCAGAGAGCCATCTTCCCCGATATCCGTCTCAACTTAATTTTGGCGTTTCTCCTTTCCACCTTCATCGCGATCGGTATCGCCGTGGCCAGCGACGCCCTCGATACCACCGTGCGCGATCCCGAAACCGTCAACCGCACCTTGGGCACCGAGGTCATCGGCAGTCTGCCGGTGGTGAAGAACTGGCGCGGCCGGCTTGGCCTGGCTTCGGGTTCCGCGAATGCTTCGGCCAATGGCAAGGCCCTCGTTTCGGTGAAGAGCCGGGAGGAAGATACAACGGGCTTCGGGGAATCGATCCGTACCTTGCGCACCTCGATTTTACTCGGCGATATGGACCGCCGTTACCGCTCCTTACTGGTGACCAGCGCTTCGCCCGGGGAAGGGAAATCGACCACGGCGGCGCACTTAGCCATCGCCCACGCCGAACAGGGCCAACGTACCCTGTTAATCGACGGCGACATGCGCCGCCCCAGTGTCCATCGCCGCTTTAACTTAACTGCCAATCTCGGCCTCACCAATGTGCTGTTGGGCGAGATCGCGTGGCGCAACGCGGTGGTCAATCTCGACTCCACGCCCATGCTCGATATCCTGCCCGCCGGTCCGCCTTCGCGCCGCGCCTCGGACCTGGTCGGCCGCGGATTATCCGAAGTCCTCGAAGAAGCCGGCCGCGCCTACGACTTAGTCATTCTGGATGCCCCGCCCTTGCTCGGCTTCTCGGAGCCCTTGCAGATGGCTTCGAGCGTGGACGGCGTGGTGATCGTGGTCCGCGCCGGCGAGACCGACCGCAAGAGTGTCCGCGGCGTCGTTACCTCGCTCAAGCGCCTGCGCGCCAATATCGTGGGCATCGTCCTCAATGGCGTTCACAAAGAGATGAGCGACAGTTACCATTACTACGGCCACTACAGTAAGTACTACCAACAGAATCCGCATCCGACCGACGCCAACTAAGTTGCCACCTTGCCTCCACTTACTCATCGCTCGCCCTGGTTGCGCTCGGCGGCATTTCTTTCGGTGATTCAGTTGGCCAACCAACTCATCCCGCTCATCTCGATTCCCTATCTGGCGAGCGTCTTAGGCCCCGCGGGCTGGGGCCGTTTGGCCATCGCCCAAAGCTTTGGCCTCTATCTGACCACGGTGCTTGAATACGGCTTCAACTTATCGGCGACCCGCGAAATTGCCGCGTCCCCGGACCGGGCGGAAATTGCTCGCATCACGGGCCGCGTCTTGGTCGCCCAAGCCGGTCTTTATCTCGTCGGCTGCCTGCTCGCTGCCCTCATCCTGCCGCAATTCGCCCTCTTTCGCGAGGACCCCTTTCTGATTATCGCGATGCTCATCTGGGTCATCCCCCAAGGCATCAGTCTGCAATGGTTGTTTCAAGGCTTGGACCGTTTGCCGCTCCTTGCCGGCGCCACTCTGGCCGCCCGCCTGTGCGGCCTGGCCGGGCTCGTCACCTTCGTCAATCACCCGCGCGACCTCAGCCTCGCGCTGCTCGTGCAAGCCATCCCGTCTCTGGTGCTCCTGGGCGGCGCCGCCTGGGTCGTGCTGGGCCAAAACCGGCTCACGCTTCCCAAGCCGGCCGAGGTCCTCGAGACCCTGCGGTCCAGCTTTCTGCTCTTCGTTTACCGCGCCGGCCTCAATGTCCACGCCGCCGCCATGGCGTTCTTACTGGGCTGCGTGGCGGCCCCCGAAGTGGTCGGCTATTACGCGGCGGCCGAGCGCGTGGCCAAGGCCGCGCTCAGCTTCCTCGACCCGCTCACCTTAACGCTCTTCCCGCGCTTGAGCTCTCTCACCGGTGGCTCGCAACGGCAGCTCGCCTTTCGCGGCACCGGCGCCCTGCTGATCGCCGGCACCTTGCTGGGCGTGGCGCTCTTTGTGGGCGCGCCGTATCTGGTGCCCCGCTTACTGGGCGAACGCTTCCGGCCGGCGATCGAAGTCTTGGAGATCCTGGCCGCCCTGGGTCCCCTTTCCGCGTTGAGCCAGGCGCTCGGCCCCACGTGGCTATTGGCCGCGCGCGGCGACCGCCACTTTCTGGCCGTCGTGCTCACGGTCGCCGCCTTGGTGCTGTCCCTGATGCTCGTCATCGAACCACGCGCCGCCGGCATGGCCTGGTTGATGGTGGCTACCCAAGCTCTGCTCGCCCTGGGATTTGCCTGCGCGCTGCGCTTGCGCCCACCGCTCGTCCTGGGAAACCCCGCATGATTCTCGCTTCCATCGGCCGTTATCACTTCTTCGAACAAGCCCGCGCGCTCGCCGGCCTGGGCGCGCTCGACGCCTTGGTAGCCGACTACCCGCGCGGCCGTTTGCTCGCCGCTGGCTTGCCGCCGGACCGCATCCATCCGGCGCCCTGGCTCGCCGCCACCCGTCTTTTGCCTCCTTCGGCGCGGCTGTTCTCGCTCGCCGGCCGCTGGCTGGCTCACGCTTTACCTCCCCCGGGCGTGGGCATCGTCAAAGTAAACTCGGCCTTCGCCCGCGAGGCGATCGCCCAGGGCCACCCGGTGGTGGTCGATCACGGCAGCCTGCACGAGGGGCAGGTGGCGGCTTATTTTGCCGGCCGTCCTGGCCACCATCCCGGCAATCACCAACATGATTGGCTGATTGAGCGCGAACAGGAAGAGTTCACGCGGGCGCGCGGCGTGCTGGTGCTCAGCGAGCTCGCCCGCCGTAGTCTGGTGGCGGGCGGCGTGGCTCCGGAGAAGATCCTGGTTTGCCCGCCCGGCGTCGACGCCGAACGTTTTCGCCGTCTGCCGGACCCGGGCACCCCGCGGCCCTATCGCGTCGTCGCCGTCTCGTCGCTCACCCGCAACAAAGGCATTGACGTGCTGATCGAGGCTTGGCGCCGGCTGGCTTTACCCGACGCCGAACTCTGGCTGATTGGCGCGGGCCAACTGCCCTGCGCTACCGCCCCCAACGTCCGGATGGTGGGGGGCGTGCCGCAAGGCGAATTGCCCGGCTTACTTTCGCAGTGCGACCTCTTCGTGCTGCCCTCGCTCGCCGATGGCTTTGGCCTGGTGGTCTTGCAAGCCATGGCCTGCGAGCTGCCGGTGATTGTGAGCGATCGCACCGGGGCGGCCGAAGCGGTGGTGGGCCTTGCCTTCGGCGGCGTGGTCCCGGCCGGCGAAAGCGAGCCACTCGCCGACACCATCGAGTACTTCTACCGCCTTCGCCACGATCGCGCCGCTTTGGGTCAAATGGCTCGCGAGCGCGTGCTCGCCCGTCACACCTGGCCGCACCATGCGCGCCACTTACTGGAGCTCTTACCTCAACATGCCCCTCCTGTTTTGCCTCTTCGCCTTGGTGCTCGTCGGTCTGTGTTGGCTGGTTGAAGCCGGTGCGCTCCTGGCCATCCTCCTGTCGCTTGCGGCGACCGGGTGCGCTTTGGGCGGCTTCGTCCTGAGCGCCCGGCGCGACCGCCGCGGCGTCCTGCTGGCCGCCTGGAGTCTGGTCGTGCTCTATCTCCTCAACTACCAACTGCAGTTCTTCCTGGTCGCCTACATGCACCAATCGCCCGACTACGAAGGGCTCTTGCGCCTGCTCACCATCAAGCCCATCGTCACCTCGGACGAGATCCAACTGCGGGCCTTGCGGTTGCTGACGCTCGGCTTCGTGCTCATGTGCTGCGCCTTGTGTAGCTGGCTCAAGTGGCGGGGCCGCTATCGCCGTTCGACGCCGGCCGCCGTGGCTTCGCTCGGCTTGGCCGTGCGCGCCCACGAGCTCAACACGGCCCGCGCCCATCAGGAGCGCCGGCCCTTACTGATGCTTTTCCTCTTCGCCATGGTCGCCAGCGGCGTGGCTTTGCCCTTGCAACTCGTCTTCAACATCGGTTCACTCACCAACAGCGACGCGGCCATGGACTATCGCCTCGGCGGCGTGGTCTATCACCTGATGGTCACCTTCGTTCCTCTTTTGCTGCTCGCCATTCACGCCCGCGCCTGGCGCAACGGGCTGACCTTTCTGACCCGGGCCAGCTTTTCGGCGTACTTATTTCTGGCCTTGATCGAGACCGCCATGATGTCGAGCCGCGGCTATGTGGTCCTGCAGATGCTGCAGGTGATTCTGCTTTACGCATGGCTGGGTCTGTCGCGCAGACGGGCGATTGGCTTCGCCGTGGCCACGATCGCCGTTGGGCTAATGCTTTATCCGGTGATGACCTCGATCCGGGTCCTGCGCAGCAACATGGGTTACTCGACCGCGGACAGCATCCTGATGGCGTTTTCGAGCGCAGACGAGTCGGACGGGATGAACTCGGTGCTGCTGCTCGCCTCGCGCTTCATTGGCTACACGTCTTTGCTGACGACGCTCAATTATGGCGGCGAGCGCTTTGACCTCGGACAGATCGACTTGGCCAAGTTAGCCACGCTCCGCGAATCGGGCTTCACGCGCTGGTACACGGAGACGGTGGCCGGCTTCGGGGCGGGCGTGCAAGGCCACTTGAGCGCGCCGGGCCTGATGGGCGCGGGTTTTGTGCTGGGCGGCGGGACGCTGGCCGTGCTGCTGCCGGCGCTGTTTGCCCTGCTGTGCCAGTGGATCTTTGAGACCATGGCGGGGCGGGCTTGGCGGCTGGGCCCGGTGGCGCCGCTGGCCATTTTCGGGGTCTTTCTGTTCCTCTTTAACGAAGGCACGTTTGACTTGAGTTGGCTCAAGTTGATGGTGACGGCGGGGTCGCTGGCGGTATTAACGCCCGTCTTCGAGTGGATCCTGCCGGCGCGACGGGGGCTGGCATGAGAGTCCTCTTCGTGGCGCCGCAGTGCCCGGAGCCGGCCGATATCGGCCTCAAGACGCACCTGGCGTTTCTCTTGCGCACGCTCGCGGCGGAGCACGAGGTGGAGGTGATCGCCTACTCGGCCTCCGAGGCCGAGGAGCTAGCCTGGCAGCGCATTTCCGTCGCTTGGGGCTTCCGCTTGCGGGCCGTGATTCGGCTGCGGCGCGGTTGGGCCTTGGCCGTCGAGCGTGCCCGGGCCTGGGGGCGCGGCGAGCCGGTGGGGGTGGCCCACTACCGGGGGCCGGAGGCCGAAGCGGCTTTATCCGAGGCCCTGGCCGCGCAGCCTGACCGGGTTCTCTACTACCTCTATCCCACCACTCAAGCGGGGCCGTTGCAGGTGCCGTCGCTGCTCTTGCCGGTGGATTGCTACTCCCTCTACTACGGCCGTTTGGCCCGCACCGATCCGCGCTGGTGGGGTCGGCTCAAAGCCGGGTGGCTGGCGCGGCGCTTTGCGCGCTGGGAGGCACGGACGTACCCGCGATTTACGGCCGTGGCGCCGGTGGGCGAAGCGGACGCGGCGGCGTTGCGCGGCCTGGCGCCCCTGGCGAGGATCCACGTCTTGCCGGTGGCGACGGCCCCGATGCGGCGGCGCGAGGCGAAGGCGCGGCTGCGCGTGCTGGTGGCCGGCGCGTTCTGGATGCCGGCGGTGGAGGCCGATGCGATCCGGCTGCTGGCCGGTTGGCGGCCGGGGCCGGCCGAGCTCATCGTGTGGGGCCGCGGGGCGACCGAAGCCTTGCGCCGGGCGGTGGCTGAGGCGGGCGGTGAGTATGTCGAATGGGTGGACGACTACGAGTCATTTCTGGCGATGGGCGACATTTACGTTTACCCGCAGCGGGCCGCGGCCGGCTTACAGACCAAGGTGCAGCAGGCGATGAGCGCGGGCCTGGCCGTGGTGGCGGTGCCCGAGATTCTGGCCGCCCTGGGCGTCGACAGCGATCTGGCCGCCCTGGCCGTGGAGCCCGAGGGAATGGCGGCGGCGGTGCGCGATCTATTGGCGGACCGCGAGCGGCGCGAAGCGACCGGCGAGGCGGCTCGCGCGCACGTGGCGCGCTACTTCTCGCCGGAAGTGGTGCGCGACCAACTGCGGCGGCTGATGGAGGCGGAGGTCTAGCGCATGCGGATTTGTTTTATTGCCGATGCCCGGAGCCCGATCGCGCGGGCCTGGATCGGGTACTTCGCCGGGCGGGAACACGAGGTGCATGTGCTGTCGACGTTCCCGGTGGCGGTCGACTGCATCCCGGGGGCGACGGTGCACTGTTTGCTCGAGTCCTCGCCGGCTTCGCCGAAACGCTTGCGGGCGACGGGCTGGTCGGCGGACCTCTACGATGGCGTGGCGCAGCCTTTGAAAGCGTGGCTCCTGCGCCGGAGAGCGCGGCGCTTACTCGACCGGATCCAGCCGGTGTTGCTGCACTCGCTGCGGTTGCCGATTGAGGGCTACATCGGCGGCGGGCTCGACTTTCATCCGCACGTGATCTCAGCCTGGGGCAATGACTTTACGTTGTACGCCGACCGGTTTCGCTTGCACGGCAGGGCGGCGGCGCGCGCGATTGCGGGCTGCGATGGCTTTCTCGCCGATGCGCAGGCCGATATTGACCGGGCGGCGGGCTATGGCCTGGCGCCTTGCGTGCCGCACGCGGTGTTGCCGGGGGCGGGCGGCGTCGACCGGGCGGTGTTCCGGCCGGGCGCGGCGATCGAGCGGGCGTTGTTCGTGAACCCGCGCGGATTTCGGCGATATGTCCGGAATGACAAGTTTTTCGAAGCCTGCCGGATGGTGGCCGACCGGCATCCGGAGGCGCGTTTTGTGGGCGTGGCCATGGAAGGCTGGCAGCCGATTGAAGACGCGGTGCGGCGGCTCGAGTTGGGGAAGGTAACGACCTTAACCGGGCCGCTGTCGCGCAGCGAGATGGCGGCCTTGTACCAGCGGGCGGCGGTGACGGTGTCGCCGACCGAGCATGACGGGACGCCGAATACGCTGCTCGAGGCGATGGCTTCCGGTTGCTTGCCGGTGTGCGGCGATCTACCCAGTTTACGGGAGTGGATTTCGCCGGGCGAGAACGGCTTGTTGTGCCACGCGGGGAGCGCCGAGAGCCTGGCGACGGCGATGTTGCGGGCGATTGAAGACGGGCCCCTGCAAGCGCGGGCGGCGGAACAAAACCCGCGGCTGATTGCCGAGCGGGCCGATTATGCGGCCAGTATGCGGCAGGCGGAGGAGTTTTATGCACAGCTGGTGTGAGGTGGGGGCTTTGCGCACGCCGGGCCTGGGCTATGAGGATCCGGTGGCGGTGCAGCGGGCGGTGGCCGAGTGTATTCGGTTGTCGGGCGTGCGGCTGAACGAATGGGTGCGGGCCGGAGAGACGGTGCTTTTGAAGCCGAATTGGGTGAAGGCCGAGCATCCGCGTTGGAGCGATGGCTGGCGGACGGTGATGACCGCGACGGCGGTGGTGGAGGCGATGGCGCGCGAGGTGTGGTGGGCGATGGAAGGGCGGGGCCGCCTGGTGGTCGCTGACGCGCCGCAGACGGATTCGAGCTTTCGGGCGATCAACGCGGTGCTGGGATTGCGGGCCATGGAGGCGCGCTTGCGCGGGCAAGGTGTCAATCTGCGGGTGGTCGACTTGCGGAAGGAAGAGTGGGTGCAGCGCGACGGGGTGATTGCCGAGCGGCGGAAGCTCGACGGCGATCCGGCGGGTTATGTGGCATTCGACTTGGGCGAGCGGAGTGAATTCGCGGGCCATGCAGGCGCGGGGCGTTACTACGGGGCCGACTACGACGCGGGGGAAGTGAACCGGCACCATACGGGTGGGCGGCATGAGTATTTGCTGGCCCGGTCGGCGGTGGAGGCCGATGTGGTGATCAGCATTCCGAAGCTGAAGACGCACAAGAAGACCGGCATTACGGCGGGTTTGAAGAACCTGGTGGGGGTGAACGGCGACAAGAACTGGCTGCCGCATCACACCGAGTACGGTTGGCGCGAGGGGGGCGATGAGCGGCCGGCGGGCGACTGGAAGATGCGGCTTGAGCGGGCGGCGGCGCGTGGCTTGCGGAAGTTCAATCGCGCGGTGCCGGCTTGGGGGCCTTTGTTGCACGGGCGGGCGCGAGCGGCCGGAGCGGCGCTGTTCGGAGAGACCGAGGAAGTGGTACGGAGCGGCAACTGGCATGGGAACGATACGTGTTGGCGGATGTGTCTGGACCTGAACAAGCTGGTCATTTACGGCCGTACCGATGGGGGGTTTGCCGAAGAGCGGCGGCGGTATTTGGTGCTGGCCGATGGCTTGGTGGCGGGCGAAGGAGCGGGCCCGATGAATCCGGATCCGGTTTTGGCGGGCTTGCTGTTGTTCGGGACCGATGCGGCCAGCGTGGACGCGGCCGGGGCCACTTTGATGGGCTTTGACGCCGAGCGGATCCCGCTGGTGCGTGAGGCCTTCCGGACGCGCGGTTACGCGGTGAGCGTGGGCTCGGACTGGCGCGAGGTCCGGTTGCGGAGCAATGTGCCGGCTTGGGATGCGAGGCGGTTGCCGGAGGTGGAAGAGACGTTTCACTTTGCGCCCCATTTCGGTTGGCGCGGGATGATTGAGCGGCAAGTGAGAAAGGGAGTGGCGGCATGAGCCGTTTGGCGACGGTGTTCGAGAATCTGCCGGTGGCTTTGCAGCAGGTGGCTTGCCATGTGGAAGGGTGGCGCATTGCGCGGCATCGCTACGGCGGCGACTTTGGGGCGCTGTTCGAAGGCGTTGAGGCGCGCACGCATTGGACGCGCGAGCAGATGGAGGATTACCAGAGCTGGCGGTTGGGGACCTTTTTGGAGCATGCGCGCCAGTCGACGCGTTATTACGCCGGGCAGCGAATGGATGAGCCCTGGCCGGTACTCGACAAGCGAACGGTGCAGGAGCGGACGGACGATTTTATGGCGCGCGGGATGGAGCGGCAGGAGCGGCAATGGGCGCATACGAGCGGGACGACGGGGGCGGGTTTGCGCTTTCCGGTGACCCGGCGGGCGCATCAGGAGCAGTGGGCAATCTGGTGGCGGTACCGGCGTTGGCACGGGATAACGGTCGATACGTGGTGCGGGTACTTTGGGGGCCGCATGGTAGTTCCGTTGGCGACGGAGCGGGCGCCCTATTGGCGTGACAATGGCCCGGGGCGGCAGATCCTGTTTTCCGGACAGCATTTGCGGGAGGAGACTTTGCCCCATTATGTGGCCGAGTTGCGGCGGCGGCAACCGCCTTGGCTGCATGGGTACCCGTCTCTGTTGGCCTTGGTGGCCGATTACCTGGTGGCGCGGGGCGAGGACCTGGGTTACCGGGTGCAATGGGTAACGACGGGGGCCGAGAATCTGCTGCCGCATCAGGCGCGATTGCTCGAGCGGGCGTTTGGCGTGCGGCCGCGGCAGCATTACGGGATGGCCGAAGGCGCGGCCAATATCTCGGAGTGTGAACGGGGATTTTTGCATGTGGATGAGGACTTTTCCTATGTCGAATTTCTGCCGGCCGAGGAACGGGATGTTTACCGGGTGATCGGGACGAACTTTACGAATTTGGCGACGCCGCTGGTGCGCTACGACGTGGGGGACCGGGTAAGACTGGGTCCGCTGCGTTGTGGGTGCGGGCGGCCGGGCCGGGTGGTCGAGTCGATTGACGGACGATCGGAGGATTACCTCTGGCTGGGCGATGGAACGCGATTGGGCCGGCTCGACCATATTTTCAAGGACGCGACGCGGGTGCGCGAGGCGCAGATTGTGCAGCGGGCGCGCGGCGAGATGACGCTGCGCGTGGTGCGGGGCGAGGGCTTCGCCGAGGACGATGAGCGGCAACTGCTGGAGGAGACGCGCTATCGGGTGGGGGCGGCGATGCGGGTGGATTTGGAGTATGTGGAACGCATTGAGCGGACGGCGACGGGGAAACTGCGTTTGGTGGTGAGTGAGGTGAGTTAGGTGGAGGGGGTAGGGTCCACTTTGAGGGTGGATTTGAGCCAGTCGAGGGCGGCGGAAGAGGCTTTTTGGATTTTTGACAAAACGAAGCCGACGCGCTTGAGTTGGGCGAAATCGGTGAGAGGGGCAAAGGTGATTTTTTGCGGTTGGGCCAGCCGGTCGAGGATCTCGCGGGCGGTTTGGAGAGCTTTGAGTTCGCGGAGGGCGCGGTGGAAGGCGCGTTCGTGATGGCCTCGGTAGCGGATGAGGCGGTCGAGTTGGTGGGTTTGATTGGCGAAGTCTTGGAGGGCCTGGGCTTCTAGGCTCTCGAGGCGGCGCAGGTTCCAGCCGGCCGAGAGGAACTGGTCGAAGAGGGTGAGTTCAAGGGCACCGGTGGGTTTGATTTGGGCGCGGTGGCTTAGTTCGAATTCGGCGAAGACCGCTTTTTCGTCGTCGCGCAGCAGCAGACGGCCGGTGAGGTTGTGCCGGTTGGCGTTGAGGCTGGAGGCGGCTTTACCGGTGTCCGTGCGGGGTCCGGTGGAGTATTGGGAGTTTTGCCGGCTGGCGGTTTGTTGGGCTGCGGTGCTCATAAGTCTATTTTACCGGCCGGGGTGGTAATTCGGGGGTGGGTGAGTTTTTGTAAGTGATTTACTTTGTGTTGGTTAGGTTGATTTCGAATGGTTGTGAACGGGTTTTAGGGATGGGTAACTTTGGCCTGGGTGTCCCCCGGCTTACGCCGGGGGCTAGGCACGGGGTGGGGTTGGGGGTGGGTTTGGTTGGTTTTGGGAATGAGAAGGAGTTGGGTTTGAAACAGTTACTCGAGAATTTGAAGACGGGCTTGGTGAGGGTGGTGGAGGTACCGCGGCCGGGGGTGCGGGCGGGGTATGTGTTGTCGCGGACGAGGGCGAGTCTGATTTCGGCGGGTACGGAGCGGATGCTGGTTGAGTTTGGGCAGGCGAGTTGGTGGGGGAAGGCGCGGCGGGAGCCCGAACGGCTGCGGCAGGTGTTCGAGAAGATGCACACCGATGGGGTGATGGCGACCTTGGAGGCGGTGCAGGCGAAACTCGACCGGGAGATTCCGTTGGGGTACGCCAATGTGGGGGTGGTGAGTGAGAGCGGGGTGAGCGAGTTCCGGCCGGGGGACCGGGTGGTGTCAAACGGGGTGCACGCGGAGTTTGTGACGGTGGCGCGGAACTTGTGCGCGCGGGTGCCGGATCAGGTGAGCGACGAGACGGCGGCGTTTACGGTGCTGGGGGCGATTGCGCTCGAAGGCGTGCGGCGTGCGGGGCCGCAGTTGGGCGAGGTTTTTTGCGTGTGCGGGCTGGGTCCGATTGGGTTATTGGCGGTGCAGCTGTTGCGGGCGAACGGGTGCCGGGTGTTGGCGACGGACTTATCGCGGGACCGGTTGGCGTTGGCGGCGGGCTTGGGGGCGGAGACAATCGATTTGCGGGCCGGCGTCGACCCGGTGATGGCGGCGCGGGCGGCGACGGGCGGGCGAGGGGTGGATGGGGTGCTGGTGTGTACGGCGACGTCGAGCACCTCGCCGGTGCGGCAGGCGGCGCAGATGTCGCGGCAGCGGGGGCGGGTGGTGTTGGTGGGCGTGGCGGGCTTGGAACTGGACCGGGCGGACTTCTATAAGAGCGAAGTTAGGCTAGAAGTGTCGTGCTCGTATGGTCCGGGGCGTTATGACGCGCAATATGAGGAGCAGGGGCGGGACTATCCTTACGCGCATGTGCGGTGGACGGCGAAGCGGAATTTTGAGGCGGTGTTGGGTTTGATGGGGTCGGGGGCTTTGGATGTGCGGCCTTTGATTTCGCATCGCTTTGCGGTGGAGCGGGCGGAGGAGGCTTATGCGGTGCTGACGGGGGGCGGGCCTTCGTTGGGGATCTTGCTCGAGTATGGGGAGGACGCTGCGGGGGAGGCGACGGTGGAGTTGGGGAGGACGGGCCGGGAAGCCCGTCCCACAGTGGGGACCGCGGTGGGGTTTATTGGGGCGGGTAATTATGCTTTGAAGACTTTATTGCCGGCTTTGGGGAAGGCGGGGGCTTCGTTGCACACGATCGTATCCCGGGAGGGAGTGAGTGCGGCGGCGGCGGGGCGGAAGTTTGGGTTTTTGCGGGCCTCTTCGGATATCGATGCGGTGTTGACGAATGCGGATATCGATACGGTATTTATTGCGACGCCGCATGAGTCGCATGCGGAGTTAGTGCTGGAGGCTTTGGCGGCGGGGAAGCATGTGTTTGTGGAGAAACCGTTGGCGACGCGATTGGAGGATTTGGAGCGGATTTCCTTGGCACTGGGGGATGGACAACGATTGTGTGTCGGTTACAACCGGCGGTTTTCGCCTTTGACGATCGACTTACAAGAGCAGTTACGGGGGCTTACGGGTCCTAAGTCGATGGTGATGCTGGTGAATGCGGGGCACTTGCCAGGCGTGCGGGAGCGGCTGGTGGGCGAGGGGTGTCATTTTATCGACTTACTCAGGCATTTGGCGGGGGCGCCGGTGGGGCGGGTGCGGTCGTCTTTGCAGGGCGAGGGGGGGACGGTGACCTTGGAGTTTGTGGATGGGTCAGTGGGGACGGTGCATTATTTTACGAATGGGCACCGGTCGGTCGCCAAGGAGAAGTTACAGGTGTTTTGCGGGGGACGGGTGCTCGAGATCGATAACTTCCGGCGGCTGACGGTGCATGGGGGTTCGGGGGGGCGTCGTTTGTGGCGGCAGGATAAGGGGCAATCGGGATTAGTGGCGGCATTTATGGCGGCGGTGCGGGACGGGCATTTGGCGGATCCGATTCCGGTGGAGGAGTTGTTTGAGGTGAGCCGGGTGACGTTGGAAGCGGCGGGGGCTTGAGGGTGGGGTCGGAGTGGTGGAGAGTTACTGAGTTGGCAATGGAAGTTCAGGCGCGGCTTTATTTCGATACGGTGAGGCACTTGCGGGTGAAGCAGGTGTGGGGGTGGGCGTGGGAGAAGGTGCCGGGGCGGCGGGTATGTGGCGGGGCTGGTGCGGCGCGGCCGATGACAGGACAGTTTATTGAGGGTTACCTACGGCCGGCGTCGATGTTGCCGGGCGGGCGGGTTTGGTTGTTGAATCGCGAGGAGGTAATTGGGGAGTGGAACGCGCCGGAGCGTCCGCGGTTGTGGAATTACCACTTACATTATTTTGAGGATCCGCGGGTTTCGGCGGATTGGTTGAATAAGTGGATAAGGGAAAACCCCTTGGGGGAGGGGGCGGGTTGGGAGCCTTATCCTTTGTCGCGGCGGGTGGTGAATTGGATTCGGTGGCGGTGGCGGTATGGGGCACAGGCCGGGGGGCCCGTCTTACAGCAGAGTTTGGCTTGGCAGGCGCGGGTATTGGCGGCGAAGATCGAGTACCGGTTACTGGCGAATCATTTATTCGCGAACGCGAAAGCTTTGGTTTATGCGGGGACTTACTTCGCGGGGCCGGAGGCGGAAGGTTGGTTGCGGAAGGGGTTAGCGATTTTAGATACGGAGGTGGGGGAGCAGATTGGGGAGGACGGCGGGCACTTTGAGCGGAGCCCGATGTATCACGCCTTAATTCTTGAGGACTTACTCGACCTGGAGGCTTTGCGGTTGGCTTATCCAGGAGTGTGGCGGGAGCGGCCGGAGTGGGGCAAGGCGGTGGGGCGGATGTTGGGTTGGTTGGGGAAGATGACGCATCCGGATGGGGAGATGGCGTTGTTTCAGGATGCTTGTTTGGGGGTGGCGGCTTCGTATGGGGTGTTGAAGGAGTACGCGGAACGGCTGGGTTATGGGGAAGAGAAGGTGAGTATGTCGAGTTACCGGCGACTGCAAGCCGGGGAGTTAGTGGCGTGGTTCGATTGCGGGAGTGTGGGGCCGGATTATCAGCCGGGTCACGCGCATGCGGGGACTTTGAGTATTGAGGCGAGTTGGCGGGGCGGGCGGGTATTGGTGAATAGCGGGACGTCGACGTATGAGGCCGGGAAAGAGCGGGCCTTTGAACGGTCAACGGAGGCGCATGGGACGGTGCGGCTCGATGGGCGGGATTCGAGCGAGATGTGGGGGGCGTTCCGGGTGGCGCGGCGGGCGCGGGTGTGTGGGGTGAGGGAGGGCGTGGGAGTGAGTGGGGCGTGGGCGGAGGCGGAGCATACGGGCTACCGGCCGGCGCGTCATCGGCGGCGGGTGACGGTACGGGCACATGAGCTCGTGCTGGAGGACGAGGTAACGGGGGCGGGGCAGGCGGAGTGGTTTTTCCCGCTGCATCCGAGTATCGAGGTACGGGGCGGGGAGCTTTGGCGGGCTGGAAAGCGGATCGGGTACATGCTGCCGCCGGAGGGGGTGGTGGCGCGGGTGGAGTCGGCCGAGTGGAGGCCGGAGTTCAACTTGCGGGTGCCGGCGTTGCGGGTGCGGATGGAAGCGGGCAGCGGGAGTTATGAGACGCGGTTTTGCTTTGAAGGAGGAGTATGAAAATTCTGTTTTTCGCGGATAACTTTTGGCCGGAGCGCAATGCGCAGGCGTCGCGGGTGTATGAGCGGGCGCGGTATTGGGTGCGGTGGGGTCACGAGGTGACGGTGATTACGTGCGCGCCGAATTTTCCCGAGGGGAAGGTGTTCGAGGGGTATCGAAACCGGTGGCACCAAGTGGAGGCGATCGACGGGATCCGGGTGGTGCGGGTGAAGACGTTTTTGGCGCGGAATGAGGGGCGCTATCAGCGGATGGTGGATTTTGTGTCGTTTCTACCGGCGTCGTTTTTCGCCTCTTGCTTTGAGGGGCGGCCGGATGTGGTGGGGGCGACGTCGCCCCAGGTATTTGCGGCGCTGGCGGGGTGGCTGGCGGGCGTGTTTCATAGGCGGCCGTTTTTGCTCGAGTTATCGGACTTGTGGCCGGCTTCGATTGAGGCGGTGGGCGCGTTGAAGCGGGGTTGGGTGATGCGGGGGCTGGGTTGGCTCGAGATGTTTTTGTATGGGCGGGCGACGGTGATTGCGGCGCAGACGGAGGCATTCCGGCGGGATTTGGTGGAGCGGGGGGTGCCGGCGGCGAAGGTAGCGGTGGTGCTGAATGGAGTGGAGCTCGAGATGTATTCCCCGGCGCGGCGGGATGAAGAGTTGGCGCGGGAATGGGGTTTGCCGGGCGGGGAACTGGTGGTGGGATATATCGGGACGTTGGGGATGGCGCATGGGTTGATGGGGGTGCTGGAGGCGGCGGAGAGCATGCGGGGAGAGCGAGTGCGGTTTTTGTTGGTGGGTCCGGGGGCGGAGCGGGAGATGTTGATGGCGGAGGCGGCGCGGCGGGGTTTGGCGAACGTGACGTTTATCGGGTCGCAGCCGAAGGCGATGATGCGGCGGGTGTGGAGTTTGGTGGATGTGGCGTTGGTGCATTTGAAGAATACGCCGGTGTTTGAGACGGTGATTCCTTCGAAGATTTTTGAGGCGATGGCGTCGGGCAAGCCGGTGCTGCTGGCGGCGCCAGAGGGGGAGGCGAGCGCGTTGGTGCGGGGGGCGGGGGCGGGGGTGCATACGGGGTCAGGGAATGCGGCGGGGCTGACGGCGCTGTCGCGGGCGTTGGCGGGGGATGCGGCGGGGCGGGAAGCGATGGCGGCGGCGTCCTTGCGGGCGGCGCCCAACTACAGCCGGGAGCGGCAGGCGCGGGCGTTTATGGACTTATTTGGAGGATTGACGCATGAGCAAAAAGAAGATTCTGCTGGTGGCCGGAGCGCGGCCGAATTTCATGAAGCTGGGCCCGCTGTGGCCGGCGTTGGCGAGCGCGCCGGAGTTTGAGCCGGTGCTGGTGCACACGGGCCAGCACTACGATGAAGCTTTGTCGGGGCAGTTTTTGCGGGACTTGGGGTTGCCGCAGCCGGGGCATTGTCTGGAGGTGGGGTCGGGGTCGCATGCGGCGCAGACGGCGCGGATTTTGGAGCGGATGGAGCCGGTGCTTGAGAGCGAGCGGCCAGAGGCGGTGCTGGTGGTGGGGGATGTGAATTCGACGTTGGGCGCGGCGTTGGTCGCGGCGAAGATGGGCATTGCGGTGGTGCATGTGGAGGCGGGTTTGCGGAGCTTTGACCGGACGATGCCGGAGGAGATCAACCGCTTGGCGGTGGACGCGATTTCGGATTTACTGCTGGCGAGCGAAGAGAGCGGGATGCGGAACTTACGGGCGGAGGGGATACCGGAGAGCCGGATGCGGCTGGTGGGGAATTTGATGATCGATTCACTGCGCGGGAACCTCGAACGGGCGAGGGCGGTGGGGATGCGGGAGCGGTTGGGGATTGAGGGCGAGTATGGCGTGGTGACGTTGCACCGGGCGGGGAATGTGGACGATCCGGCGCGGCTGGCGGAGTTATTGGGGACGCTGGAGGTGATGGCGAAGCGGCAGCCGTTGTATTTTCCGGTGCATCCGCGGACGCGGGCGCGTTTGGCGGCGGCGGGGTTGACGGTGAGCGAGCGGATTCGGTTGATGGAGCCGTTGGGTTATGTGGAGTTTTTGGGATTGGTGGCGGGGTCGAGCGTGGTGTTGACGGATTCTGGGGGGATTCAGGAAGAGACGACGGTGTTGGGGGTGCCGTGTTTGACTTTGCGGGAGAATACCGAGCGGCCGGCGACGGTGGAGGAAGGGACGAACGTACTGGCGGGGACGCGGCGGGGGACGATTCTGGCGGCATGGGCGGGCGTTAACTGGGAGCGGCGGGATCGGAAGGTTCCGGCGGGGTGGGATGGCCGGGCGGCGGGGCGGGTAGTGGAGGCGTTGCGGGAGTTTCTGGGGAGTCATTTGGCGCTGCGGGCGGCGTAAAGGTGCAGAACCAGAACCAGAGGGCGGCGGCGGCCAAGAGGATTTGGCCGCTGTGGAGGCGGGTGAGGTCAGCCGGTGAGGCGGGTTCGGGGGCGGGGCGAAAGATCAGCCAGAGGGTGAGGAGGGTGGCGAGGGTGAGGTAGTGGCTTCGTTGGGGGTGGCGGAGGAGAGTGGCGGCGGAGAGGAGGGCGAGGACCGGGGCGGCGAGGCTGGTGGAGGAAAGGTTGACTTCGAGGAGGAAGAGGCGGCAGGGGAGGACGAGGGCGGCGAGGGCGGTGAGGACGAGGGCGGGGAGGCGGAGGCGGTGGGCAGCGAGGTAGAAGGCGGTGAGGGCGAAGAAGAGGTCGAGGAGGAGGACGGGGTCCGCTTGGGGATGGAGGAGGAGCTGGGGGAGCTGCGCGAGGCGGTGGTAACGGATGAAGGGGATGAAGGGGTAGGCTTGCCAGGCAAGAAAAGTGAGGCTGAAACAGGCCAGGGG
>JBBQQS010000001.1:0-43250 GCA_038215525.1 Bryobacterales bacterium | reverse complement strand
GAGCGGCGGCGGCTAATAACAACTGCCGGCGAGTCATGTATTGGTCACCAGGCCATTGCGGATGGCGTAAGCGACTAACTCGGCGGCGTTGTGCAAGCCTAACTGGTCCATGATGTGTGCCCGATGGACCGCGATGGTGTGGACGCTCAAGGCGAGTTCGTACGCAATCTCCTTGTTCGAGCGACCGGCGACGATATGCTGCAATACTTCGAGCTCGCGCGTCGTAAGCCCCCGCCGCTTGCCTTCTGCGGGGGTGAGTTTCGGGTCAATCAGGCTTTCGCCCTTCGCCAATCGGCGGATGGCGTCGACTAACTCGAGGTCCAGCGCGTTCTTCATCAAATACCCGCGCGCCCCGGCGTCGATCGAGTTTTCGACGTACTGCGGTTCGGTGTGCATACTCAGAATCAGGATCGCCGCATCGGGCTGCGAGGAGAGAATCTGGCGGGTCGCTAACACTCCGTTAATGCCCGGCAAGGCATAGTCCATCACGACCACTTGCGGCTTTAAGCTCGTCGCCAAAGCGACCGCTTCTATGCCATCTCCCGCTTCGCCGATCACCCGTAAGTCGGCCTCGTCTTCAATCAAACGGCGGAAGCCGCGGCGAACGAGGGCGTGGTCATCGACGAGGAGAATGGTAATCATTGAGGAGCCTGCAGTCTGACGATCGTGCCACCTTGTGGACGGCTTACGAATTCGATTCTACCGTCGATCAACTGAGCCCGTTCCCGCATCGCCGTAAGCCCCATCCCCGGGGCCTTCGAAGGCGCAAGGCCCCGGCCATGGTCCTCTATCTCAAGCGTAAACGGATCTCCGGTGATGCGCACAAAGGCCTCTTCGACGCCGGCATGGCGGACGATGTTGTTGAGCGCCTCTTGCAGGATGCGGAAGATGTGGATGGCGCGCTGCGGGTCGACGTCAAAGGCTGGGGGCGGCTGATAGTGAATCGTGAGGCCGGTCTGCCTTTGCACGGTGGGCAGATACCAGGCAATGGTCGGTAGCAAACCTTGCTCCTGCAGCAGCACCGGCTGCAAGGTCTGCGACAGGGTGCGGATCGACTGCAAGGCATTCTGCGTAATCTGCCGCGCCTCCACCAGGCCGTCA
Organism: Bryobacterales bacterium; assembly: GCA_038215525.1. Taxonomy (GTDB): domain Bacteria; phylum Acidobacteriota; class Terriglobia; order Bryobacterales; family Bryobacteraceae; genus JALHNI01. The sequence goes on along the minus strand of JBBQQS010000001.1, from coordinate 42,149 downwards.
TCGGGAGTGACACCGCGCCGCGCCAGGCGTTGCAGCATCACGCCGATCGCGGTGAGCACTTGGCCGAACTCGTCGTGCAGTTCCCGGGACACGTGCCGCAATGTGTCTTCCTGGGTCCCGATCAGCCGGCGGGCGAGTTCGCTGCGCTGTGCCGAGAGATCGGTAATGCCGGCGAAAAGCCGGCGGTTGGCGTCGATGAGCCAGAGTCCGCTAGCCAGCAGCAGCGCCAACATCGCTGCCAGGAAGATATAGACGTTGCGCTCGACCCGCGCGTAAATGGCGCTGATTTGCGCGCCGGCCTGCTGCTCGCGCTCGTTGTTGCGCACCAGCAGCCGGGCCACGATGTTCGAAAGCGACGCCCGGCGGGCCTCGATCGAATCGCGGAACTGCTGCCGGGCCCGGGCCTCATTAGGCTCAGCAAAGGCCTGATCGACGGCAATCCAGAATTGCCGGGCGGAGCGATCGAGATACTCAGCTTGGGCAGGCTTCCGCGCCCGCGCGAGGGCATCGTTCAAGTCCTCGCGAATGCGGTTGAACTGCGGGGCCCAAGCGGTTAAGGGATAGGGCTCGGACTGGTCGAGCAGGTCGCGAATCACCAGACCGAGCGAGTGCAGATTGTCCTGAATCCGCAACAATTGCAGCGAATCGCGACGGTTGCTCTCGACGAGTTCGGTTTGGAGTTGCTGGACGGTATGGATCTGCCGGATGGTGAACGCCGCATAGAGGATGACGGCCAACAGCGTAACGGCGAGCCCTGCGAGCAGGCCGGGCGTGGGGGAACGAAGTTTGCGGATAGCGGGTTCCTTTGGTCTGTCCACGAGTGTGGATGTCCCAGACAAAGTCCTTTTTGTCGTTGAGTAATCGCTGAAGAGTTTACGGCCTTATCTCTGATCTTATCAGCGCATCGCGCCGCAGTTTCCTCAAGAAAAAACTCGCCCTCACCGAGAGCGACGCCGATCTCGACGCCGCGGTCGTCGCTGTCATGACCGCCATGAAGGCGGAACACAACAAGAGCCGGGTGACCGTATATTACCTACTGGCCGAGAAATTCGGCAAGCTGGACCTGTTCAAGAAGTAGACATCGTTCAAAAGCGCACTCGGTGGGCCGTCGATTTTGTGGAAGTAACGAAGACGGGTGGCAGCACGAGCCACGCCTTCGCCATACTGACGCCCGTTACGCGCCGGTAGCGGATCCAGTGCCAGGAAAGATATGCCGTCGAGGAGCGGGCCAGTGGGGTCAACTCTTGGAGGGGTTTTTCCGCTTCTTGGGGATTGGCGCGGAGGCCGTAGGTTTGGGCACCAGGCGCAGAAATGGGATCAATGACGGCGGATAGGCCAGGCGAACCGTGGTGTTCAGCACAAACTCGCGAAAGAAGGGCCAGCAATTGAAGACGGCGTTACCGCGATGGAAGGCCTGGACCTGGGCGGGCGTGGGATGAAAATCATCCCGCAGCGCATATTCCACCTCGAAGCGGCAGCCAAGCTTGAGTACTTCCACTTCGTTCGCCGCGCCGTTGAGCGCGCGATACTGAAACTCGATGCAGAGCGTGACAGATCCCGTGGCGGCCTTTGCTTCGCCGGGCCGAAATTGAATCTCGCTGAGCAGTCCGGCTTCCGCGAGGTCGGCGGTGAAAGGTCCGGCGCTCCAAATAGTGCCTTCTGCTAGGCGCAGATCGCGCATGGCTGCATTGGCGTGAAAGGCAAAGGAGTCCTTGGTCTCCTGGGCGTCTTGTTCGATGATCATGGGTCAGGCTACGCCGTTGATTGAGTAGCGCGGAAGAATCGGCGAAAAACGGGTGCCCTGGCTTTTCCACTGCGGCGTCGCAACTTGGCTCTGGCCCACGGTGACCCAGACTTGGGCGAGGGCGAGTTGAGACCGCGGCGCCGGAAGCTCTTCTTCCCGCGGTGCCCGAACCGAATTGAGCGACGCGGGCGACATCTCAATGCGGTGGCCCAGGGCAAAAGCCAAATCGGCAAAGGTGTGCAGAGTCATGTTGCGACTACCGCTCAACAATTGCGTGACATAAGCTTTGCTCCTGCCGATCCGCTTCGCCAACTCCGATTTATTAACGTTTTGCCGCAACATCAAATCGGAGATCACTTCGGTGGCCTCGAAAGCGAGGGACTCCTGCTCGTATACCCGTTGCCGCTCAGGGTCTTGGTTAAACTGTTCAAACTGATTCTTCATTTGGGTGCTCTCCGTGATGCTTATCGATGAAAACCAGCGGCTTTTGAGATGCGCTCGTGCTCACTTTTGATTCGTTGGGCTCTTTCGATCTCGCTGGGCGCAATGGCGTCCTGCTTTTTGATGAAGCCATGGGTGATAACAAATCTTCTACTTCCCGACCGGAAACAAGGGAGGCGAACTTGGAAGCTCTTAAACTCGAAAAACTCGGTTTCCGCAATGGGTTTCCACTTTTCATTGTTCTTGATCCAGCCGTGCTCGCCCAGCCACTGAAAGAGCTTCAGAACCTTGGCCTGATCGCGGGGGCTGAGGCCATTGTAGAACTCAAGTCCCGGGCGGGACTGGTTGAGGCAAATGGCGAATTCGACATCCGCCGCGGCGCCAGAGTAGGCGATGTGTGAGTGCATTCACGCTTCCAAGTTAACGTATATGTTAATAAAGTGCAAGTAAAAACTCGCACAGTTCGCTGTTTTTCACAGTATACCTCGGAGTTTTACCCTTAAGTGCTTCCCTAACAACATGCTACAGGGATGATTTCTGCTCTTTGAGTGGGAGATTTTGGAAGCCGGTCCGAAACTGCCCATCTGTGGCCAAATCGCTATGACGCCGTTAACTTCCCGGCAGGCCGGTGTGCGGCGAGGGGCGCAGGGCGGATAATGGGGGGGTGCTTGCCTTACTGCTCTTGCTGGCTCAGGACTTGTCGCCCGGCGTGGCTGCGCCCAAGGTGGCGGAGACCGTGTTGGCCGTGCCGCGGATTGGGGCGATTGACTTCTATGGCGTTCGCAAACTGAGCGCCGAGCGGTTGCTGCGCGAGCTCAAGCTGAAGGAGGGCGATCTGCTGCCGGGGTCGCGGGTGGACCTCGAAGAGAAGCTCGAAGACATTGACGGGGTGGTGGCCGCGCGGGTGGAGGCGGTTTGCTGTGCGAGCCCGGGGCGGCCGATTTTGTATGTGGGGATTGAAGAGAAGGGCGGGGTGCACTTCGAGGTGCGGCCGCCGTTTGACGGATCGGGGGTGCCGCTGTTGCCGGCCGATATAACGAGCGCCTACCGGCAGTTGATTGAGGCGATGACGGGGGCGGTGCGGAGCGGTGAGTCGGCGGAGGATTGGAGCCGGGGGCATTCGTTGTTGGTGGATGAGACCAGCCGGGGCTGGCAGCTTCGCCTGCTCCAACTGGCGGACCCCAACCTGGACGCCCTGCGCGCGGCCTTAAAAGAAGGCGATGAAGACGAGCGGGCCATTGCCGCCTATACGATCGGCTACGTGACCGATAAACGGGCCGTGATCGACGATCTGCAACTCGCCATGCGGGACCCCGGGGCGAAGGTGCGGGAGAACGCGCTGCGGTCACTGGCGGCGTTTAGTGTCCTGGCGCGGCGCGATCCATCGACCGAGATGCAGGTGCTGCCGACCTGGATGGTGGAGATGCTGCATTCGCTCGACTTTAGCGATCGGCAGCAGGCGATCCAGGTGTTGTTGACGCTGTCGGAGGTTCGCGATCCGAAGCTGATGGTGCTGCTGCGCGAGCGTTCTCGGGACACGCTCGTCGAGATGGCGCGCTGGAAGCACTTGCCGCATGCGCTGCCGGCTTATGTCTTGCTCGGGCGAGCGTTTGGGATGGCTGAGACGGAGATTGAGCGCACCTGGGCGGCCGATGAGCGCGAGAAGACGATTGCCGCGATTTTGAAGGTCAAGAAGCCCGTTATTTGAGGCGCCCGAGGCTCGCCAGTTGCCTCAAGTATTGGCGCAATGGGCGGGCGGGAGTGCCCCAGACGGGTTCGCCGGCGCGGACCACTTTCTTGCTGAGGATGCCGGCGCCGGAGCCGATGATGGCGCGAGACTCAATGCGGGCGCGATCGCCCACGCCCACTTGTCCGCCGATGACCGCATAATCGCCGACGGTGACGCCGCCCGCGAAGCCGGTTTGGGCGGCGATGACGACGTGCTTACCGATTTGGCAATTGTGGGCGATGTGGACCATATTGTCGAGCTTGGTGCCGTCGCCGATGCGGGTGACGCCGAGGGCCGCACGGTCAACGCAGGTGTTGGCGCCGAGTTCGACATCGTCGCCGAGTTCGACGGTGCCTACTTGAGGGAATTTCTCGTAGTGGTCGCCGGCGAAGACAAAGCCGAAGCCATCGGCGCCGACGACTACGCCCGAATGAAGGATGGCGCGTTGGCCGATGCGGACATCGTGGTAAAGGGTGACGTTCGAGTGCAGCTTGGCCGCGGCACCCAGGCGCACGTGAGCGCCGATGCGGCAATGTGGGCCGATGACGGCGTCGTCGCCAATGTGGGCATGGGCTTCCACAATCGTATAAGGGCCGATGCTGACTCGCTCGCCGAGGTGGGCGCTGGCACCGATCTGGGCGGTGGGGTGAATGCCGGGGGCCGGCGTGGGCAAGGGGTAGAGCCAGGTGAGCACTTGGGCGAAGGCGGTGCGTGGTTGGGGCACACGGATGAGGGTGTTTGGCTGCGCAGGGCCATCGAGTGGAGCGAGGACGCAGCCGGCCTGGCTGGTGAAAGCTGCGGTGGCAGAGAAGGCGATTTCGGTGGGGCCGGCTTCGTCGAGAGTCGCGGCTCCGGTGGGAGCCCAGTCGGCGGGGCCTTCGTAAGGTGCGCCGAGGCGGGCGGCGATCTCGTCAATGCGCATGTGTCTCTTCATCATAGAGGGCTCTATCATAGAGGGAATGGCCATCGATCCTTCGGCGCAAGTGGCGTCCACGGCGCGCATCCACCCTGACGCGGTGATCGGGCCCCAGTGCGTGATCGGCGAGTACTGTGTGATCGAGAGCGACGTGCGGTTGGGGCGCGCGAATCGAATGGAGCCTTACGTCTTCGTGAAGCGTTTCACGACGATGGGCGACGAGAACGAGATTTCGGCCGGGGCGGTGTTCGGCACCGATCCTTTCGACAAGGTCTTTACCGGCGAGCCGAGTTACCTCCAGATCGGGAATCGCAACCGGATTCGCGAGCACTGGACGATATCGCGGGGGACGAAGCCGGGGTCGACGACGTGGGTGGGCGATGACAACTACATCATGGGCTCTGGGCATATCGCGCATGATTGTGTGATTGGCGATGGGGTGGTGATCGCGAGCAATACGCTGGTGGCGGGCTACGTCCACGTGGGCGATCAGGCGTTTCTGTCGGGCGGCGTAGTGGTGCATCAGCATTCGCGGATCGGGCGGAATGTGATGGTGGGGGGCAATAGCCGCGTGAATCTGGACCTGCCACCCTTCTTCTTATACGCGGGCTTCGATGCCCGGCCGACGGGCCTGAATGCCGTGGGTTTGCGTCGCGCGGGATTTACGAAGGAGCAGCTGCGGGAACTGAAGCTGGCGTATTCGCTGCTGTATCAGAGCGGCTTGACGCGGGATGAAGCGGTGGAGCGATTGTCGACGATGCCCTTAGGCGGAGAAGTGGCGGCGTTTATTCGAGGAAGCCAGCGGGGCATCGCGCGGCCAGGATGGGACGCAGGCGTGGGGGCCGTGTCCGTAGAATGAACTGCGCTATCCTGGTGCTCGCTCCAGGGTCCAAAGCGCCCATTCCTTCTAGACTGCGTGACGCAGATTTTTAGCGCATCATCCAAGATTATGAACCACCTATTTCATGCCCCCCATGCCATCCACACCGGTGCCGGATGCCGGGCCGAATTGCCAGGCTGCGCGGCCGTCTTGGGGCTGCGCCAAGTGTTGATCGTCACCGATGAGTTCCTGGTGCGGAGCGGCGTCATCCAGCCCTTCGTCGATGCGCTGGCGGCGGCCGGGATCGCGGCGGCGGTCTTTGACGCCGTGCAGCCGGACCCCACCGACGCGAACGTTGCCGCCGGTGTGGCGGCCTATCGACAGGCGAATGCCGAGGGACTGATCGCCATTGGCGGCGGCAGCCCGATTGACGCGGCCAAAGTGATCGCCGTCTCGCTCACCAATCCCGGGCCGCTCTCGCAGTTTCAGGGCTATCACCAAGTGGAAAAGGTTGGGCCGCCGGTGATCGTTTTGCCGACCACCGCCGGTACCGGTAGCGAGGCCACCAAGGCCGCCGTGATCACCGATACCGGGCGGCAGGTGAAGATGATGATGCTGGACGCGAAGCTGATGCCGCGCATCGCGATTGTCGACTACGAACTCAGCCTCTCGATGCCTCCGGCGCTCACGGCGCATGTGGGCGTCGATACTTTGACGCCTGGCCTCGAAGCCTATGTGTCGCGCAAGGCCAACGCGCTCACCGACCCTTTGGCGCAATCCTGCATTGAGCTCACCGCGCGGCATCTGCGCAGCGCGTGGAGCGAGCCGGGGAACCGCCCGGCGCGCGAGGGGATGGCGATTGCGGCGTTGCATGGCGGCATGGCATTCACCAATAGCGGCCTATGTTTGGTGCACGGAATGAGCCGGCCGTTGGGAGCGCTGTTTCACATTCCGCACGGGCTTTCGAACGCGGTGCTGCTGCCGACGGTGACGCGGTATTCGCTCTCCGGGGCGCCGGCGCGCTATGCGGATGTCGCCCGGATGATGAAGCTGGCCGGGACTGATGATTCCGACGAAGCGGCGGGCGAGGCGCTGGTGGCTGGCCTTGAGCAACTGAACCAGGACCTCGCCGTGCCGACCTTGGCCGAGTGCCTGAAGCAGGATCACGGCGCGTTCCGGCCGCACCTGGAGAAAATGGCCGGCGATGCACTGGCTTCGGGTAGCCCAGGGAATAATCCGCGGGTGCCCGCGGCCGAGGAGATTGTGGAGCTGTACCAGAAAGCCTGGCGAAACTAAGATTAGGTCGAATTTGCCGATAAGCCTCAGGTGAAGCGTATTCATCAGGACGCCGGCCGTATCAAGTTCGCGAGGAGCGCCGCATGGCGTTAGAGAGCTGGTTTCGCCGGCAGCCGATCGCGCGCAAGTTGGCGCTGTTAATCAGCTCCACCAGTGTCTGCGCCCTTTTGCTGCTGTCGTTCGGGGTATTGGTGATCGACTTCGTGACCTATCGCGAAGCCAAGCAGGCAGAGTTGGTGATCCTGGGCGAGGTGGTTGGGGCCAATAGCCAAGCCGCTTTGTTGTTTCAGGACGGGGGCCGGGCGGAGGAATGCCTGCGGGCCTTGCGGGCTATCCCGGCCGTGCGCAGCGCTTCGATCTTCACCCGGGAACGCCGCGAGTTTGCCACCTATCGCGCGGCGGACCGGGCGAGTTCTCTCTGGCTATCTTCCTGGAGGAAACTTCGGGTGGAGCGGCCGATTGTAGCCCATGGCCAGACGGTCGGCACACTACGGCTGGATGCCGTTCTGCAAGGGCTCGATGGCCGATTGATCACCTTGGGGCTTTTGCTGGGGTGCTTGATTCTGGCGGTGCAACTGCTGGTGCTGGCCATTACTGCGCGCTCGCAGCAGTTCGTCTCGGCGCCCTTGCTCCATTTGGCGGAAGCGGCGCACCGGCTGAGCCAGCGCGATTACACGGTGCGGGCCACCAAATACACCGACGACGAGATCGGCGTGCTCACTGACGCCTTCAACGAGATGGTGACTCAGGTATCGGCGCAAACGCAGAGTCTGCTGGACATCAACCATGACCTGGAGGTGGCGCGAAGAAACGCCGACGATGGCGCGCGGGTGAAGGCCGAGTTTCTCGCCAACATGAGCCACGAGATCCGCACCCCGATGAACGGCATCATTGGCATGACGGGTCTGGCGCTCGAAACCGATTTGAACCCGGAGCAGCGCGAGTATCTGAACACGGTACGTAACTCCGCCGATTCGCTGCTGGCCCTGCTGGACGGCATTCTCGACCTGTCGAAGATCGACGCGGGCAAGCTGATCATGGAAGCGACGGAGTTCGACCTGCCGGCGCTGGTGGAGGACGTGCACCGGTTGATCGCGCTGGCGGCGCATCAGAAAGGGTTGGAGCTGGTTTGGTGCTGCGCGCCCTCGCTGCCGCATCTGGTGATTGGCGATCCGACGCGCCTGCGGCAGATTCTCACCAACCTGTTGGGCAATGCGGTTAAGTTCACCCACGACGGCGAAATCGACGTGCAACTGGCGCTGCTCGAGCGGAGGGGCGACGAATTACTGGTGGAACTGACAGTACGCGACACCGGTATTGGGGTGAGCGAGGAGCAGCAGAAAAAGATCTTCCAGGCCTTTGTCCAGGCCGACGGCTCCACCACCCGCAATTACGGCGGCACGGGTTTGGGCCTATCGATCTGCAAAAGCCTCTCGGAGATGATGGGAGGCGACATTCGTCTTGAGAGCGAGCATGGCCGCGGTAGTACGTTCCGGGTGACGCTGAAGTTGCGCGACGCGGCCGCCCCGGCGAGCGCGGCGGCTCCGGAACTGCGGGGAATGCGCGTCCTGGTGGTAGACGATAGTGCCGTGAACCGGCGCATTATGCAGGCGCACCTGGAGGAATCGGGCTTGGTGGCCACGTTGGCGGAAAGTGGATGGGCGGCGCTCGAACTGCTGAAGGGACTGCCGGAGCAAGAGGCCTTCCCGGTGATCATCGCTGACGTGGAGATGCCGGGGATGGATGGCTTTGAGTTTGTCGCGCAGTTGCAGGCGCACGGCTTGGCGCACTCATCGGTGGTGTTGATGGTGACCTCGGTGGATTTGGCGGGTCGAGCGCAGCGCAGCCGCGAGATGGGCGTGGCGGGCTATTTGGTGAAGCCCGTTTCGCGGCGCGCGCTGATCCGCGCCGTGCAATCGGCCATCGGCTTCGCGGCCCGGGCGATGTCGGCAAAGGCTTCGCCGCCGTTGGTTGCCGGGCGGCCATTGAAGCTGCTGCTGGCCGAGGACAATCTGGTCAACCAGAAGGTCGCCACGAAGCTTCTCGAACGCTTTCACCATCAGGTGACGGTGGCGAACAACGGGCGCGAGGCGGTCTACTTCGCCAAGCGTGACACGTTCGACCTGATCTTGATGGACGTGCAAATGCCGGTGCTCGATGGTTTGTCGGCGGCGCGGGAGATTCGGCAGTGGCAGACCAAACGCGGACTGGCGCATGTGCCGATTGTCGCGCTGACCGCCCATGCGCTTTCGGGCGACCGCGAGCGGTGCCTCGAGGCCGGCATGAACGATTACCTCACCAAGCCGATCCGCGGCCAGGAGCTGCTCGACTGCCTGGAACGGTTGACGGTTCCCCAAGAAGCGATACAATAATCGCGCCTATGCGACTCCTCTCCTTCTTCCTTGCCGGCCTCGCCCTCGCCGCTGATTATCAGGTTACGCCGGACCTCGTCTACTCCGCCCCCGGCGGCGAAAGCCTCAAGCTCGACGCCCACATTCCCCAGGGGCCTGGACCCTTTCCGGCCGTGATCCTAGTGCATGGCGGCGGCTGGACCGCGGGCCATAAGACCGTGAACTTTGTGCATGCCTTGTTCCCGCTGTTGGACCAAACGGGCATGGCCTGGTTCACCATCGATTACCGGCTGGCGCCCCAGCATCCCTTTCCGGCCGCCAAGCTCGACGTCGAAGCAGCGGTGCGCTGGGTGAAGAACAACGCCAAGCAGTACAAGGTGGACCCGAAGCGCTTGGCGCTGATGGGCGAATCCGCGGGCGGGCACTTGGTGAATCTGGTGGGCACGAAGAATGACGTGGGCGTGAAGGCAGTAGTCTGTTTCTACGGGCCGATCGACATGGTGAGCTTTGCCAAGAGCCGCTTCGAGGGCAAACCGGTCGACGGCAATATAAAGGGTTTCTTCCAAATCGAGGATTTGAGCGAGGCGTCGAACGCCAAGCTGCGCGTCGCTTCGCCCGATACTTACGTCAACAAAAAGACGCCGGCATTTCTCATCATTCATGGCACCAAGGATGCCTCCGTTCCCTATGACCAGGCCACCCAGCACGTGGCGCTCTTTAAAAAGCGCGGCATTCCCGTGGAGTTGATCACCGTCGAGGACGGTGTGCATGGCGTGATGAATTGGGAAAAGGACATACGCTTCCACACGTATAAGCAGCCGATGCTCGATTGGCTGCGCCGTACGCTGTGATCGGGCGCTGTGATCGGGCGCTGTGATGCGGCGCTTTGATGGGACAATCGAGAGATCGCACTCGAAAATTCACCTACCTATCGACGCCTCCGCTGGGCCGGCCTGGCCGAGGCCATTTCGTTTCTGGTTCTCGTCGGCATTGCCATGCCGCTCAAGTACCTGGCCGGGAAGCCGGAGGCCGTCCGCATCATGGGCAGCCTCCACGGCGGACTCTTCGTCATCTACATCCTGATGGCGTTGCTGGCGGCGCGCAAGTTCCATTGGCGGCCCACGCTGTTGATCCTGGCGCTGGTGGCGGCGGTGATTCCCCTCGGTCCGTTTTGGTTTGACGCGAAGCTGCGGCGTGAGTCCACTTAACGCGCCGCGGCGGCCTTGGCCTTCGTGGCGGCCATCGAGCCGCGCAGGGCCAGATTCGCCAGCGCCATCAGGACGGCGGCGACGGGCAACACCATCAGCGCGGCGCGCAAGCCGGAGCTGGAGGCGATGCTGCCGATGATCTGCGAGCTGAGCGCGAGGCCCGCCCAGCCAGCGGTGATGACGATGCCCATGGCTGTCGCCGTACCACGCGGGAAAGCGTCACCCACCATCGCCAATGTGGTGGGGAAGACGGGCGCCATCGCCAAGCCGGCCAGCACCAGGCAGCCAATCGTGACCACCGGGTTCGAAGTCTGCAGCATCAGGAACGTCGTCACGGCCATCATGACCGCGGCGCCGAGGGTAACCAGTTGGGGCGGCGTGTCCTTCAGCATCTTCGAAACCATCAGACGGCCGACGGTGAGCGCGCCGGCGAAGCCAAAGCCGAGGATATTCGTGGCCGTGGTTTGACTGACGCCTTGCGTCATCAGATACTTCACTTCCCAATTGAAGATGCCCACTTCGCAGGCCACATAGACGAAGAGCATCAGCGCCAGTAGCCACAGGGCCGGCCGGCCCAGCATCGTGCCGGCGTCGGCCATGGAAAACGCGCCCTCTTTCTTTGGGCCGGGGATGGCCGTGGTGCCGTTCATCGCCAGGGCAATGGCCGAGACGACAGCCACCACGTAGCATAGCGTGGTCGCGTTGTTGCCCAGGATATTGGCGCTCACCAGTGGCGTGGCCATGGTGCCGACGCCGAAGAAGAGATTCAGAAAGTTTAAGGTGGAGGCGCGCTGCTCCACGTTGATGTCGCTGGCCAGGGCGTTGGCCGCCGTGACGAGAATGCCGCCGCCGAAGCCCAGCATGAACAACGCCATCCGTACCGCGCCAAACTCGCCGCCCGTGCTGGGCAAGGCAAACAAGGCGCCGGAAATAATCAGCAGCGACACCACCAGGGCGGGCTTCTTCCCGAAGCGATCCACCAAGGGGCCCACCGAGATGGAAGCCACCATCAGGCCGATGGCCTGCATCAGGGCGATGGTGCCGTTTTCGGCTTCGCTCAGTTTGAAGGTCGGCATGATGGTGCCCAACATGGCGGCCACGCAACCGTAGGTAAATACGCCGCTTATGGCGGCCAGGATGAGACGCTGATTGTTCATTTCGCGTTCAACTTTATCAGATTTTTGCCCCCACGAATGCCGCCCATTGGACCTACTGGTTTGGGACGCTGCCCGCGTAGATCCTCCAGTATCGCAGAGCTAAGGTTCTAGTACAAAAGTAATACTTTCGGCACCCCCCATGTAGCTACACTAAATCAGGAGGGCAGCATCGAAGATGAAGGTGGCAATCATTGGTTCGGGCTACGTGGGTTTAACCACGGGTATCTGCCTTTCCTTTGTCGGGCACGAGGTGACTTGCATTGACGTGGATCCGGGGCGGGTGGAAACACTGAAGTCCGGCACAGCGCCGTTTCACGAGCCTTACTTGTCAGAGATGATGCGGCTGGTGAAGGTGAAGTACACGACGGACTACGCGCAGGCGATTCCCGAAGCCGAAGTGATCTTCATCGCGGTGGGCACGCCTTCGCGCCCGAATGGCAGTCCGAATCTTGAGTATTTGGAATCGGCGGCTAGCTCGATTGGCGAAAACCTGGGGCCGAACTATACGGTGGTGGTGAATAAGTCCACTGTGCCGATCGGCAGCGGCAATTGGGTAGAGTCGATTGTCCGCGACGCGTTCCGTCGCGGAAATCATGGCCATCGTCCGGAGAACTTTGCCGTCGCGTCGAACCCGGAGTTTCTGCGCGAAGGTTCGGCGATTCACGATAGCCTTTTCCCGGATCGCGTGGTGATCGGCGCTGACCAACAGCAGGCGCTCGAACGCCTCTATTCGCTCTACCGTCCGCTGCTGGACCAAAGCTTCGCCGCCCCGCCCTTTCTGGCCCGGCCCGATGGCTTCGGCGCTGTGCCCCTGATCTCTGCCGACCTCGCTTCCGCCGAACTGATCAAGTACGCGGCCAACGCCTTTCTCGCGCTCAAGATTTCTTACATCAATGAAGTGGGCCAACTGGCGCAGCGAGTGGGCGCCGACGTGCAGTTAGTGGCGAGGGGCATGGGGCTCGATGCGCGCATCGGCACCCGATTCCTACAAGCCGGCATCGGCTGGGGTGGTTCCTGCTTCGGCAAAGATACCGCGGCGCTGATTTCGACGGCGGCCGAGTATCAGCTCGAAATGCCCATCGTGCAGGCGGCGCGGAAGATCAATTCGCGCCAACGCGAGTTAGTGGTGGAGCGTTTACTCGGCGCGATGAAGTTACTCAAAGGAAAAACCGTCGGGCTGTTGGGCTTGGCATTTAAGCCCAACACCGACGACTTACGCGATGCCCCGGCACTCGATATTGCACGCCGCTTAATCGAACGCGGAGCCCGGGTCCGCGCGCACGATCCGGTGGCCGTGCCGCTGGCCCAGAAACTCTACGGAGATTTGGCGGTAACTTGGTGTGCCAGCGCGGAAGAGACCGCCGAAGAGGCCGATGCGCTGGTGTTAGTTACCGACTGGGCCGAATATCGCGAACTCGATTGGGCGGTGCTCGCCGGCCGGATGCGCAACCCGCTGGTCCTTGATGGCCGCCACTTTCTCGATGCGGCAAGGCTCAAGGCCAGCGGTTTTCAGTATCTGGCCGTTTAGTTCGGCGCTGCGAAACTACTCGCGAGCGTTAGAACCGGTACCGGATCGCCAGTTGCATAATGCGGGGATCGCGGGCCGCGGTGATCCAACCGAAGTTGGTATTCCCCACCGTGGTCTGCGGGTTTTGGAAGTTGACGGTGTTGAAAAGGTTAAACGCTTCCCAGCGAATGTCCACCGATTGCCGCTCGGTAATCCTGAAGCCCTTCGAGAGGTTGAAGTCGGTGTTGAAGAACCTCGGCCCGTAAGCCGAATTGCGCGCCGCGTTGCCGGGCGTGTTGACGGCCTGGATGTTATACGCTGCCGGATCGAGGAACTTGAAGCGATCCGTCTTGGGGTCGATGCCGCTGTTAGCTTCGCCCACCCGGTTGGGCCGCAAACCGCCGCCGTTCCGGCCGAAGAAGCGGTAAGCCTGGCCCGTGCGCGGCTCGATGCCGTTGGCATTCAAACCGACATTGATCGGCAGGCCGGTGCGCCAGCTGACGATGAACGCCGTGCGCCACCCGCCCAATACGGCGTCGGTCGCGCGATTCCAGCTACTCCCCATCTTGCGGCCGCGGCCGAAGGGGAGTTCGTATGTGACGGCGGTCGTGTACTGCAACCGGGGCGTCTGGGTCATGCGGCCATTCTCCAGGTCGAAGCGATCCAGGAACTGGGGCGAGGCGCCCGCGTCCCAGGTACCGGCCTGGTCAATCGCGCTCGCCCAGGTAAAGCTGGCCAAGGCGTACAGGCCGCCGCTGAAGTTGTGCTCGAACTTAGTCTGCAAGGAGTTGTACCAGCTCTTGGCGCGGCTAGCCCCGGTCTGAATCCCTTGCCACTGCGGAAAAGGCCGGTTGGCCGGCACGGAGCCGTCGACGCCGAAGTTGGTCTGGTTCCGCTCGTAAAGCCCAAAGAGGTTCGTGCCGCGGTTGCCGGCATAGGCCACTTCGAAGGTGCTCGCTTTGTTCACTCGATACTGCATCGCCAAATTGAACTGTTGAATCCGTCCCGAGCGCTGATCCCTCTCGCGCGTCCGCAAGCCCACATTGCGGCTGTCGAAGTTCGAAAGCACATTGGCCGGCAGCGGATCGCTCAAGCGCACCGGCGCCGGGCCCGTGCCCACGCGCAGCAAGGTTGGCTGGATAAGTTGGGGCGGATTCAGGGCGAGGCTGGCTTCGGAGCCGTAGATGTCTTCAGTGTTGTAGAAGATGCCATAGCCGCCGCGGATCACCAAACGGTCCGGTCGCGCTTGCCAGGCGAATCCGAGTCGCGGGCCGAAGTTATTGCGGTCTGGAGTGGTCAGGTACTTGTCTTTGTCGGTCGAAAGAATCAGGCCGCCGGTCGCGGGGTCGAAGTTAATGTTTTTGTTAGTGCCATTGCCATAGAACGGTGTCGTGTATTCATAGCGCAGCCCCAGGTTCAAGGTCAGCGTGCGGGTGACTTTCCAGTCGTCCTGCAAGAAGCCGCTGAAAGCCTGCTGTAACTGCTGCACGGCCGGTACCGTATTCAACTGCACGGCTTCCGGGAAGCCCAGCAATAAGTCGCCAATGCCATCGTTGGTGAAGCGCCCCTGGAAGGAGTAAGCCGGGCTGCGGCGGGTGACGTCGACGAAGGTGTTGTCTTTCAGGCGCATTTCAAAGCCGGTGCGCAGAAAGTGATTGCCCGCCTGGATCGACAGGGCGTCGACGATCTGGTTCAACTTCGGCGTCTGATACTGGGGACGGAAGTTGCGCGTACCGATCTGCCGATAATTAGTTGGCGCGATCAAGGGCAACCCGCCCACTTGTAGCATTTCGGCCGGGAAGCCCCGAAATCCGAAGGTATCGGCTTTCGGCCCATCCACCGTGGCGTGCGCAAACTCGGCGAAAGTATTATTATTGCCGTACCGTAGGGTGTTCACTACGCGGGGCGAGATCGTGCTGGTCCAGGCCACGGCCAAGCTCCGATTCTCGTTAAATTGGCCGCCCTGGTTGCCTTCACCATCGGCGATGCCCGGGAACAACTGCACCCGGAAGAACCTCTGCCGCAGGTAGCTAAACCGGCCCATCAACTGGTTCTTGCTGTTCAGCGCATAGTCCGCGCGGGTGTCGAACTTATGCGTATTTTCCGTGCCGTCGCGCAAAGCACTGTAATTATTCGACGGGCGTCCGTTCTGGAAATTCCCGGGTAAGTTGTTTTCCGGCCAGAGGTCCAACACCTTTTTACCTAGCGCATCGAAGCGCGAGGCCGGGATGATGTTGTTCGGGAAGGGTGTGTTGGTCGCGGGGTCGACAATGTTCAGCGCCCCAAATTCGCCCCGCTTCTGGGCGGCGGTGGGCACGGTCACTAGGAAGCTATCGGCGAAATTCTGCCGGAAGCCTTCGTAAGCGCCAAAGTAGAAAAGCTTGTCTTTCTGGATCGGCCCGCCAACGGTGCCGCCATATTGCTGCCACTTCAGGTTACTCTTGGGCAGGTTCTGATTGTTATTCGTCCAACCCGCCGCAGCTAGGGCCGAATCGCGATTGAAGTAATAACCCGTGCCGTGCAGGGCGTTGGTGCCACCCTTGATCGAAACGTTAATCACCGCGCCGGCGCTGCGGCCAAATTCAGCCGAGAAGGAATTCGTCTGCACCTTAAATTCGGCGATCGCATCCGGATTCGGCTGCACCACCTGCGCGCTCAAACTCTGCGCGTTCTGCGTGCCCTGGTTATTATCGATGCCGTCAAGAAGAAAATTGTTTTGCGTGTGGTAATTGCCATTGGCGACAAACCAGCCCGGCCCCCGCGTCGTCGGGTTCAGCGTGCTCGCTGCCACCCCGGGCGAAAGCAAGGCCAGTTCCGTATAACGTCGTCCGGCCAACGGGAGTTCTACGGCCGTGCGCCCGCTGATCACTTGCCCCAAAGCGCCCTGCTCGGTCTGGATCGAGGCCACCGCCGCCGACACTTCCACGGTCTCGACGATGCTCGACACCTCGAGCTTAATGCGCAGCAAACGCCGCTCGTCGATGTTGATCTGCACGTCATTCAGCTTCACCGACTTGAAGCCGGCCTGCGCCACGTCCACGACGTACGAGCCGCGGACGATCGGGCTAAATAAGGCATAGCCGTCGGACGAAGTGGTGACGCTGATCAGCGCCCCCGTATTGCGGTTCGATAAGTTTACCTTCGCCCCCACTACCGACGCTTGCGAAGCGTCTTCCACCAATACCCGCAGCGATGCGGAATCCGTTTGGGCAAACAACGCCGAGCCTACCGAACCAAGAAGCAAAAGCCATTTCATGCCCGCTAGGTTAGCAAGCGCATGTTTCAGTAGGAACCGTAAAATATAACAAAACCATTACATTCACGTTATGGCAATTACTTCATGTACTTCCACACCCGGCACTTCCACGCGAATGCCACCGGGTCTCGGCTGCCAGGCGGCGGCGGCCCCGGCGGTCAGCAGGCGCACTTGCTTCGCGGTGACGCCGACCGGCAGGTCGATCTCCACGCTTAAGCGCCCGGTAGGAAACACCTCGCGGATCGGGCCTTTCATCATCATCGGATTGGTGAGGTTGACTAGGTGCAGAGTGAGCGAATCCTTCTGCCGCCAGTAAGCTAAGTCGAGCACGCCGGCGCCGGTAATCCGCACTGCGCTCGCTTGGGGCGCCGCCCAAAGAACAGCATTTCTAAGCAAAGCCAAGTGGTCAGCACTCAGCACCTCCCAGAAAGTACGATCGATATCCATTGGGAAGTAAACCACCCGGCCTTTGCCATGCTGCCGAAAGTAAGCCGCCGGAATGTCCGTATGGGGCGTCGTCGTATAGACGCTTTCCATGGGTAGGTCGGGGTAACTGGGAATGAGCGTAAGTGGCGCGCGATAACCCGCATCGGCTGGCCGCACTTGCACTTGGCGGACGCCATTAATCACCCGCGGCGTTCCTTCCAGGCCCATCCGCAGGGGATTTCCGGGTAACTGGTGTTCGATCGTCAGATACGAATTCTGCACCCGCTCGTCGACCTTGCCCGCAAAGGAGCAGCCAAACAACTTGGCCAAGCCAAAGTCCGCACGCCGTTGGCCCCACTCGTCATAGAGCGATGTCTCCTGCGTGGCGACAATGGCGCCGCCGCGCGCCACATACTCTTCTAACTGCCGGCACTGGGCGCTGGAAAGAGCCGCAATATTGGGCAAGATCAACACCGCAAAGCGATCGACATGCGCCGCGTCGAGTAAGCCATCGTGCGCCATCTCAAAAGGAATGCGGGACTCCACCAAGGCTTGATAGAAACCCAACTGCGGATCCTCTACCCGTTCCCTCGCTTGCGGGCCACCGTAATAATGGGCCGTCTGCTGCGAATAAACAATGGCCACCCGCGCCAGGTTCTCCTCATTGCGCAAGAACTTCTCGTTCTTCCAGTGCCAATTGAAGATGTCGGAGACTACCGGCATCCAGCGCTCGTCGAGCGGTTTGGCATTGAACTTCGTAAACCAGGGCCGCAAGCCGTGCGCGATGCCGTCGTGGGCCCACAGGCGGATCTCGGCGCCGGTCTGCACCGAGTCCTTCCAGCGGTAAGGCTCTTCCACGCCCACGCTGAAGATGCCGCCGATCGGCTTGCGGCCCAACGTCGCCCGGTACTCTTTGCCGTTTTTGCCATTGGCCCAAGGCGGCAAAGTGCCGCGGCGGGCTTGCTTATCGGCAAACAAAGTCTGCGATAGCTCACCCACTTTCTTCATATCTAGCTCCGACAATGCCCCGCCGCCCGAATTCGCGATAAACGTCGCCGCTGGATTTACGGCGCGAATGGTGGAATCCCAAAGTGCCCATAACTCGAATAGCCGGTGCTCATTCCATTCGATGTACTTTCGCCGGGCCGGGTCGGCGGGACTCAACGTTGTGGGTAAGTCAAAACCGCTAAAGGCTCTGAATAACTTCTTACAGCTTTCGCAGTAACATTGTCCGCTGCCATGCCAGCGATTCGAGAAGACCCCGTCCACTTTGTAATTGGTGACAATTTCGCGGGTCACCTGCGTCATAAAATCGAAGTTATAGGGCCCCAGCGCGCAAGTAACATAAAGGTCCGGCGCGGCCCAATGGCGACGAGGCTTGCCATCCGCCGTTCGCGCGACCCACTCCGGATGCGCGCGAAAGGCCTCTTCGTTACAAGCATGGGGATCGGTGCGGGCGACGACATTCATCCCCAAATCCCGGCAGCCGGCGGCGAACTCGCCGAAGGCGTCGCGCTCGCCCAAGTACTTACTGCGGTAGTGATAGGGCACCTTCGTCGGATAGAACGCCACACAGCCGCCGGCGCTCAAACACGCCGCATCGGCGTGGATTTGCTTGAAGTACCGCAACCACATGGCAAGGTCATAGTTGCCGGGGTCGTCTTCGGTGAAGGCGACCTGGGCCCAGCGCATTGGCCGGTCAAACCAACCGCCACTAGGACTTTGGTCCTGGGCCCAAGCCAGGGGTGTCGCCAACATTAGCTCTCTTCTCGTAATCGGCATATCGATCTAAAGTATAGTCATGAACCTTTCTCGATGGATGCTGGCTTTCTTGCTAGTGAGCTCGCTATCCGCGCAAAGCTGGGTGAAAGGCCAGATTGGCTTTCGCCTCACTACCGTCCCGAAGGACTGCCCGGCCGAACGTGCCGGCTTGAAGGTAGGCGACCTTCTGGTCGATGCTGGGGGCGTCAGCGCCGCTATTAAAGCCAAGGCCCCCATCCCCGTCTTTCGTTTCGACCCGGCCCAGGCCGCCTACATCCGCGAAGACCTCGAGCTCAAGTTCCGCGCAGCCGAGGAGCGCAAGCTCGGCGTCGGCGGCGACTTCGGCTTCCTCGTCACCGGCGTTGAGCCCCACTCGCTCGCCGCCCGCGCCAGACTCCAACCACATGATTATCTGCCCCAAATCGACGGCGCCATCGCCCGCGAACTCGAGGTTCTCTCCCTCGTCGACCGCGCTCACTCCGAAGGCATTGAGGTGAACCTGCACGTCATCCGTTGGAACGCCGAAAAGAGCGTTTTCGATCGTTTCATCGTCGCCCAAAAATATAAGCGGTAACCAATGTGAGAAAATGCTCGCCGAAGCCCTGTATGCCTTTCTTCGTCGCGATCGTCCTCATTCTCCTCACCGCCTGTAGCGGCCCCTACTCCGAACAGAAGGCCTCCGCCAAGGGCGAAGCCCCGTCGTTGGCCGTCGACACGCTGCGCGTGGAGTCCATTTCCCTGCCCACGGTGGTGAACGCGAATGGCGAACTTTTCGCCGAAGAACTGGCCAACATCAGCACCAAGGTGCCCGGCCGCGTCACCAAGTTGAACGTCGACCTCGGCAGCCTGGTAAAGCCCGGCGATGTGCTGGCTGAGCTCGAAAAAGACGACTACCAATACCGTCTCCGCCAAGCCGAAGCCCAGGTGGAGCAGATTCGCGCCCGCCTCGCGCTCGCCAACTTGAACACCGACGTCGTCGACCCGGAGCGCACCGCCATGGTGAAGGAAGCCCGCGCCAACCTCGAAGAGAGCCGCATCGTCTACGAGACCACCGAGCGTTTGGCCCAAGAAGGCGTCGTCTCGCGTATTGAGTTTGAGCGTGCCCGCGCCCGCAAACAAGGCCTCGAAGCGCGAGTCCAGTCGGCCTTAAGCGAAGTGCTGCAGATGGGCTCGCAGCTTTCTGAGCGCCGCGCGCAGTTGGACCTCTCGCGCCAGCAACTCACCGACACCGTCATCCGCGCGCCCTTCGCCGGCGCCATCACCAAGCGCATCGCTTCCGTGGGCGAGTATCTGGCCACCAACGCGCCGGTGGTGACGCTGGTGCGCCAGCATCCGCTCCGCGTGCGCCTCGAAGTGCCCGAACGCTTCGCCGGCCAGATCCTCAGCGGCCAGGCCATCGACATCCGGCTCGAAGGCTCTACGCTTACCCGCACCGGCCGCGTCATGCGCTTAAGCCCCAGCATTGAAGCACAGAACCGCTCGCTCACGATTGAGGGCGAGATCCCGAATTCCGACGGCCGCCTGCGGCCAGGGAGCTTTGTCGAAGGCTCCATCACGGTAAACTCGCAGGCCACCGGAATCACCGTGCCGGCAACGTCAGTAGTCAGCTTCGCCGGTATCGACCGCGTCTTTTTGGTGAAGAACAGTCAACTCGACGACCGCATCGTCAAAAGCGGCCGGCGCCTCCCCGGTGAACGCGTCGAAGTGCTGGAAGGCTTAAAGGACGGCGACCTCGTTGTCGTTAAGGCCAACGAGAAGATGGCCAAAGGCCAGAAGGTCCGGGTGAAGCCCTAATGCAAAAGCTCGCCCAAGTCTGTGTCGCGCGGCCCGTCTTTGCCGTCATGCTCATCCTGGCGCTCGTGGTCGTCGGCGCAGTATCTTATTCGAAACTCGGCGTCGACCGCTTCCCCGACGTCGACATGCCCATCATCAACATCCGCACCGCCTTGCTCGGCGCCTCGCCTGAAGAGGTGGAGAGCACCATCACGCGCTTTATTGAGGACTCGGTGGCGACCGTCGAAGGCATCGACAATATTCGCTCCACCTCCACCGAGTCCATCTCGATCGTCACCGTCACCTTCAACCTGAACCGCAACATCGATGTGGCGGCGCAGGACGTGCGCGACGCCGTCGCCGGCATCATCTCCCAATTGCCGCCTGACGCGAAGCCGCCGTTAATCAAGAAGCTCGACACCGATGCCTCGCCCATCATGACCATGGTGCTTACCGGCGATCGCACGGGCCGCGAGCTCTACGAAATCGCTGACCGCAATGTGAAGGACGCCATCGAGAGCGTCGGCGGTGTCGGCCAAGTCTTAGCCGTGGGCGGACAAAAGCGGGCCATCAATATCTGGCTCGATGCCGACCGGCTGGCCGCCTATAAGATCCCGATCCTGAGTGTGCGCAACGCTATCGCACGACAGAATGCCGACATCCCCGGCGGCCGGGTGGATGAAGGACGCCGCGAGTTAGTCCTGCGCACGTTGGGGCGTTTTCCGGATCCGAAACAATTTAATGACTTAGTGGTCGCCAATATTCGCAACACCCCCATCCGCGTGGGCGACATCGGCTATGCCGAGGATGGCCATAAAGAGCAACGCTCCTACGCGCGCTACGACGGCAAGGAAGCCGTGGCCATTGAGGTACGCCGGCAATCGGGCGCCAATACCATCGACGTCATCAATGCCGTTAAAGTCAAACTCAGCCGCGTGCAGCAGTTACTGCCGCCGGGCATGCAACTCGAAATCGTGCAGGATCAGGCACGCTACATCAACGCCGCCTTCCACGAAGTGCAGTTACATTTGATTCTGGGCTCCATCCTGGCCTCGCTCGTTGTACTGCTTTTTATGCGCAACTGGCGCGCCACGGTGATTGCCGCCGTCGCCATTCCGGCTTCCATCATCGCTACCTTCGGCGCGATGCGGCTATTTAACTTCACGCTCAATAACATCACCATGCTCGCGCTCGTGCTAATGGTCGGCGTAGTCATCGACGACGCCATTGTCGTGCTCGAAAATATCTTCCGCTTTATCGAAGAGAAACAAATGTCGGCCCGCCAGGCGGCGATTGAAGCCACTAAGGACATTGGCCTAGCCGTCACCGCTACTACGTTTAGTCTCATCGTCGTCTTCCTGCCCGTGTCGTTTATGTCCTCCGTTTCCGGACGCTTTCTCTTCTCCTTCGGCGTCACGGCCACCGTGGCCATCCTGGTTTCGCTCATCGTCAGCTTTAGCCTCACACCCATGATGTGCTCGCGCATGATCAAGCAGGTGGCCATCGAACATGACTCGCGCGGCGGCTTCTATGGGTGGATCGAAAAGACTTACATGAAGTTACTCGCGTGGAGCATGGGCCATCGCCCGGTGATTGCCTTCCTGGGCGTTGCCACCATGCTTTGCACCTTTCCCCTGTTCAGCCTATTGAAGCAGGAGTATCTCCCCACCAATGTCGACGAGGGCGAGTTTGAGATGAGTGCCAACGCGCCGGAAGGGGCCAACCTCGAGTCGATGAAAGAGGTTTTGCAGCGCATTGAGGACGCCATTCGGCCCTTACCGGGTGTGAAGCACGTCGTTTCGATTGTAGGCACGGGCTACTTACAGCAAGTGAATAATGGCCGCGTGTATGTTCGCCTCGAGGACGTCGAAAACCGGGTCCTGTCGCTGCCGCGGATCTGGCGGAAAACCCTGGAAGGCGACCCCATGGGCGCCTTCAAAAATCTCTACTCCCAGCGCGACGTCATGGCCGCCGTCCGCGCCCGCCTCAAAAAGATTCCCGACTTACGCACCCGCGTCGGCAACTTACAAACTTTGAATCAGGGCTCCGCGCCCTACGACATCGACTTTTCCATCCGCGGGCCGGACTTACTCGAATTGAGCCGCTACAGCGAAGCCATGCGCGCCCGCGCCTTGAAGACCCCCGGCCTCACCGACGTCGACACCACCCTGCGCCTCAACAAACCCGAACTCCGCGTCGCCATCGACCGCGACCGCGCCGCCGACCTCGGCGTCGACGCCTCCGACATTGCCACTTCCTTGCGCCTGATGGTGGGCGGCGACGACGAAGTTTCCCGCTTCCGCGACGAAAAGATCGCCGAAGAGTATGACGTCGAAGTCCGTCTCAAAGGCGGCGACCGGAATTCGCTCGCCAATATCTCCAAGCTCTACGTGCCGTCGGCAAAAAGCGGACTGCAGCGCCTGGACAATGTCGTGAAGCTGAAAGAATCCATGTCGGCCTACCGCATCGAAGGGCTCGACCGTCAACGCCAAGTCGGCATCCGCGCCAATATCCTACCCGGCTTCGGCCTCGGCGACCGTCTGCCGGAGATGTTCAAAGCGGCCGAAGAATTGAACATGCCCGCCGCTTACTCCACCACCGTCATCGGCCGCGGCAAGGAGTTCGAACGTACCCTCAACGAATTTCTGCTGGCCTTCGCCCTCTCGGTGGTCTTCATGTATATGATTCTCGCCAGCCAATTCGAAAGCCTGCTGCACCCGGTGACGATCCTGCTCAGCTTACCGCTGGCCGTGCCATTTGGCTTCCTTTCCTTATGGCTCTTTCGCGAGACACTCAACCTCTATTCGGCACTCGGAATTCTCGTGTTGTTTGGCGTCGTCAAAAAGAACTCGATTCTCCAGATTGACCACACGAATAACCTCCGCCGCGAAGGCCTCCCGCGCCTGCAAGCCATCCTCCAAGCCAACCGCGACCGCCTGCGGCCCATCCTGATGACCACCGTCACCCTGGTAGCGGGCATGTTGCCTCTCGCGCTGGGCAATGGCCCCGGAGCGGAGGAACGCCGGTCAATCGCCATTATCGTCATTGGCGGGCAGTCGCTGTCGTTGTTACTCACCCTGATCGTGACGCCGGTAGCTTACTCACTCTTTGACGACTTAGGCGCACTGGTAACTCGTCGCCATCCGGAAGCAGTAATCGCAGCGGGGGATTGACAAGGGTTCCTAAATCCGCTCCGGCACCACATACGGCGCCCGGTACTTCCGCGTCAGCATTGCGTTCGCTTCCGGGTCCCCCACAAACTTCATCGCCGCAGGGTCGAACTTCAGCTCCCGGCCCAATCGATGGGAGATGTTGCCCAAGTGGCAATAGGCCGTCGAAATCGCCGTCTCCTCCACCTCGGCGTGCAGCAGCTTGCGATCCCGCGCGCGCACGGCATCGGCGAAGTTGGCGAAATGGTCCAGGTCTTTGGGATACACGGCCGGCTCGGGCTCCAACTGCTTCTTGCGCCCGAGGGTCAGCCGATGCCGCCCATCGGCCATCAGGTGCAAGTGACCCTTGGTGCCGTAGAAGTCCCAGGCCATGGGCTCCGCGGTGGGCAAGCCGCGCAGACCGCCAACGATGCTGCTGCCATCGGCGAAGGTCCAGGTGACATTTTGCGTATTCGGCGTCTGCCCTTGATCCTTTTCGCCAAAGCGGCCGCCCGTTGAGCGCACGCCCACGGGCAGGGTCTTCTTCATGCCCCAACGCAGCACGTCGATCATGTGGATACCGTTGTTGCCCAATTCGCCGTTGCCGAAATCCCAGAACCAGTGCCAGTTGTAATGGACCAGATTGGCGTGATAAGGCTGCATCGGCGCCGGACCCAGCCACAAATCCCAATTCAAATTGGCCGGCGGCTGCTCAATCGGCTTAAACCCGATCGGCTCCCGATTACCCGGGAACATAAAGTTACCCTGATAGACCTCGCCAATCACGCCGGCATGCAGCAAATCGACCGCCGCGCGAAAGCGGCCCCACCAGCGGCGCTGCGTCCCCCCGGCCGCGATGCGGTTGTACTTCCGCGCCGTGGCCACCAACTGGATCCCCTCGAAGATGTTGTGCGAGACCGGCTTCTCGACGTAGACGTCCTTGCCGGCTTGCATGGCCCAAATCGCCGTCAGCGAGTGCCAATGATTGGTGGTCGCGACCGTCACCGCGTCAATCGACTTGTTGTCGAACGCCCGCCGCATGTCGCTTTCGATAATCGGCCGCTTGCCGGTCTTCTGAAAGATCAGTTGAGAAGCCGCTTCGGCGCGTGCTCCGTCCACTTCGACGAGCGCGGCAATCTCCAGATTCGGCACCGGCAGCATCTCTTTGATGTGCGCGGTGCCCCGGCCCCCTAAGCCCACGATGGCGACCCGTAAACGGTCATTGGCTTGGGCCCAGGTCTGTTGGGCGGTAGCGGCGGCGACTAAAAAATGGCGGCGATGGAAATGAGAGCTCACTCAGGCATCTTAAGCGATTCGCGAGCCGTTGGCAGGCCGGGTCATCCGCTGCCGGGTGATGAGCCAACCGGTGGTGACCGCGGCGACCATGCCGAACAGCATTACCAGGTCCACAATATCCTTCATCGGCGGCAGCCAATAGCCCGGCTGCTCGGCAAAATGCTTCTTCCAGAAATTCAAGTCGGTTTGCAAGGCCGCCGGCAGGCGCGTGAAGCCCGCATGGTCCCCTAGATAGATCCCCACATGGGCCAGCGCCATCAACAGGGCGTGATGGCCTAAGGCGGCGAGCGTGGCGCCCAGCAAGCACACGCTCCCCAACAGCCCCGGGCCCGCGAGTTGCCGATGAAGCCGCGTCATCGCGCATAGCGCCGGCAACACCAGCCCCGGGATCGCCAGCAGCGCCATCAACGACCATTGGCGCGACTCCGGATGGTACAGATAGACGATCGATAGCGGCAGGTTGAGCGTGACAAACGCCCATCCCATCCCGAAAGCTTCCCGCACTCCTGATCGCAAGTACTGCATCCAGTTAGAAGTCTAGCCCGTACGGTGAAGAAAGCCCATCGGCAAAAGACCTGCGTCCCATTGCCCGTCCGCCTTACTTTTCTTGGGGGAACCTAACTCATGAAGAATCCGTCATACTAGGTGGAAGAGAGACCCATGAACGCAATTAAGACCGCCCTCCTGCTTGGTGCCCTGAGTGGTTTGCTGATTTTCGCTGGACGTTTGGCCGGCGGACAACAAGGCATGGCCATCGCGTTGGTTATCGCCGTGGGCATGAATTTCTTTAGCTATTTCTTTTCGGAGAAAATGGCCCTCCGCTCAAGCGGCGCCGTCCGGGTGAGCGAATCTGAGAACGCTGATATCTTTTCCCGCATCGGCCCCATGACCTCGCAGCTTTGCCAGCGCATGGGCCTCCCGATGCCGAAGCTCTGGGTGCTGCCCGAGGCTTCGCCCAACGCCTTCGCCACCGGCCGTAACCCGGCGCACTCTTCTGTCGCCGTCTCCGCCGGGCTGCTCGACCTGATGAGCGACCGCGAGGTGGAGGCCGTTATCGCCCACGAACTGGGCCACATTAAGAACCGCGATATCCTCATCAGTTCCATCGCCGCCACGGTCGCCACGGCGATCTCCTTTATGGGCAATATGCTGATGTTTATGGGCCCCCGCCGTCATGACGACGACGAGGACTCGGGCGGCGGTGGCATGGTGGGCGCGTTGGCCATGATGATCCTGGCCCCCATGGCCGCCGGAGTGATCCAGATGGCTATCTCCCGCACGCGCGAATTCAGCGCGGACTACGCGGCGGCCAAGTTCACCGGCTCGCCCGAAGGCCTGATCTCCGGTTTGGGTAAGCTCGAAACGTGGAGCCAGCGCATTCCGATGGAGTCGTCCACCCCGGCCATGTCGCACATGTACATCATCCCGCCCGTGGCCACCGCCTGGTTCTCCAAACTCTTCTCCACCCATCCGCCAACCCAGGATCGCATCGCCCGCCTCGCCAGCTATCGCGGTCAAGCGCTGTAGACTAACCCATCAAGCGCTCCTGGCAATTAGTCTTGGATAGGGCTTTATAGTAGAAACACGTGTCGCAAGGCTCGCCATTGGGCAGCAGAGCGAACCCAGGCACCACACCCACGCGCACCCAGTCCAACCGCTCATATAACCGCTCCGCGTCACCGCTGGCGGTATCCAGCACCAACAAGGTCTTGCGGGCCAAGAACGCCGCATCCTCGGCCATCCGCATCAGCTTCTCGCCAATGCCCTGCCGCCGGGCCGCCCGATGCACCAGCATCTTTGTCACATCGGCCCGGTGGGGCTGATTCTCCGGCTGCCGCAGCACGATCTGCACGGTCCCCACCACGCGCCCCTCGTCGTCCTCCGCCACCAGCAACATCCGCTCCCCTGCCGCCACCCCGTCGGCCACCCCCAGCCAAAATGCCTCCGCTTTCTCCTGGTAGAGCGGCGCCATAAAGCTCACCGACGCGCCACCCTCCACACAGTCCATCAACACCCCAGCCAACCCTCGCGCCAACTCCCGGGCCTGTACCGCATTCACCAATCGAACCGAAATATCCATAGAAGAATTCTCGCTCAACCTCCACCGCTGGCAAATTCCCGTAACCCAGTCGCCGCATTACTCCGCTAAGATGAAACCAAGGAGACCCGTTTGCGATACCCCCTCTTGCTCACCTGCCTTGCCCTCTCTCTCTGCGCCCAAGCGCCCACCCCTAACAAAGCCCTCGTCGTCGAACACGCGGTCCCCTTCGGCACCGCCACCGGCAAGCTGCTCCTGCTCGGCAACTCCCTCGTCTTCTACGACGATCAGCAACCGGAGAGTTCCTTTGTCATCGCCCGCTCCGCCGTCCAATCGCTCACCGCCGAAGGCCCCACCATCACCGTCCAGACGCGGGAGACCGTCCGCAACCGTTCTGGCGAGGTTCGGCAGTTGAGCTTCCGCGTACCCGCCGGGGTAGAGACCGCGCCGGTCACCAGTTGGTACGCCTCTACCACCGCCACCGCCGACCTGTCCACCGCCGCACCCAAAGCCACCTTGGCCAAGACCGCCAAAGAAGCCGCCTCCTACCAAGTGGTGCACGATAAGCGCCTTGGCAGCACCGAGGGCCGCCTCCTCGTCGGCGACGACATGGTCAGCTACGAGTCCATTAGCGACGTCAAAGCCTCGCGTCGCTGGGAATACCGTTCCATCAAAGAGATCCGCCTGCCCAACCCCTACCAGCTCGAAGTGCGACCCTTTGAAGGCGACACCTACAAGTTCAAACTCGAAGGCAGCGGCATGGACCCTGCCGCCTTCAAACAGCTCGTCGACCGCGTCACCTCCGCCCGCACCGGCCGCTAGCCAGCGCCCCTACTCAACCGGCAAAAACACCCATAAATCCGGCCGGCCCACGTTGCAATGCACCGCCCGGCTCAGCAAACCCAAACACGGCCAAGCCAGATACAACGCATACCGCGCCGCATTCCACGCCCCCGGCCCCGCCCGCTCGTCCCGAAACCGCTCAATCCGGCTCTCCACACTCGGCAGCGGATGAAAGATCGCCTCCACCCCAGGCGACCGCTGCGGCTCAAAGTCCTGCCGCCGGTCCAAGTCTCGCGCCGTCATCGAAAACGCCGGCTCCTCAAGACCTAAGCTCTTCGCCGCCTGATCCACCTCAAAGACTCCCCACCGGCTCACCGTCGGCAGCACCAGCACTCCTAGAAAGCTCCACAGCCCAAAACCTAACACCGTCCGCGCCAACTCCTCTGCCCCGGCCACCCCCGCCCCCGGCAGGAACGACGCCAGCTGAAATCCCACCAAATTCCAGACGATTGCTACCCCCACCCCCCGCGTCCGGCTCCCACTCGCAATCGCCGCCCGTCGCCGCAGGTACACCACCTCCTGTACCCCGGCATCCCAGGTAAGAGGCACCACCATCTGCTCCCGGCCCGGCACTCCGGCAATGCCACCCGTATATCCCAAATCCAGCCCCAATACGCCGGCGACGCCCCAAGCCAATCGATACTGCCACTCCAGCAGCGCGAGCATCAAGGTTAACTGCCCCAGCACCACCGCCCCCCGCCCGCCGTACTCCCCCAATCCCAAGATCAACCCGCCAAAAAACACCAGCAACCCGGTTTGCACCGCCACGCCCCGCAAATACGGCCGCCAAAACTTGCCCTCGTTCCGCCGCCCGTACCGCAAAGGCAGCCAGTACCCCCCAAGATAGTCCAGCGGCACCTGCCCCAGCAAGTACACCCCCAGCAATTCCCAAAGCCCAAACGAACCCATCCACAGGCCCACGGCCGACACCGTCACCCACAGCCCCACCCCCACAATCCCCAAACACAACCGCGCCCGAGCATAAGTCATCCCTTCTAAGGATGGAACCCGCAGCCGAACGGGTGGATTATCTATTCCCAACCCATTAACCCAATCGAATCAAATACATCCGCCAATCCGTTTTTTCCGGGATGCTAACCTATAACTATCCCCCCTTATTTTCTCCAACAGCCCCCGATTCCAATCGGGGGTTCTGTCAATCGGGGGGGTTCTGTCAATTTCGGAGGTGCTTTAGAATCAACAACTCCCGGGTTCGTTTCGTCAATTCACTTCTTCCGCATCAGCTTCCGTGCCAAAAACTCCTGAAACAGATTTCCCGCGGCCTCCGCGCCAATGCCGATCAACGAATTCTGGACAATCACGCTCGAGCTATTCCGGGAATCCGCCGGGTAATACCGGTTCGTCAGAAAGCCCGACGCAAAGCGGCTGCCGATGGTCGAGTAACAAAACTGCGCCTTCCGGTTATCGCCTTGGCAGATCACGCTCCGGCTCACCGCCCAACCCACCCGTGACCATTTGCTGCCGGTCGACTTGGCAAAATAGCGCGGGTCCTGCTTAAACACCGTCGTCATGATCACCTTTTCGATCGCCAAGGTCGTCGCGAAGTCCAGGTACGACGCCCCGTAGCGTTTGGCGTAGCCTTGCGCCCCTTGGCCAAAGCCTTTGCGCGTATTGCGCGCCTGGTCCACCCCGGCCGCGATGCCGGTAATGACGAACGTCGAAGGGTCCAGCAGCGTCTTCCAGGTCAGCTCGAACTTCTGTTTCGTCGTCAGCGGCGCCGCGTCCGGATTGTAGTTCGCGAAAAAGTTCGGCACCAGGCCGCCAATCCGCTGCTTCTCCGCCTCCCGGATCTGCTCCTGCGCGATCTCCACCTGCGTCTGGGTCACATTTACCGAGGTGGTGAACTTGTCCACGATCAGCACTGTGTCGGGCAGCGTCAAGCTTTGCCCCGCACTGAGTTCGCCGATGATGGTCTTTGCGGCGAAGCCTTTCGCGGTGAACTCCAGCCGAAACGGCCCCGTCGCCACCTCGGATAAGCTGAACGCCCCGTTGTCCTCTGACACCGCGATCCGCTCAAGTAGCTTCACTTGCGCGCCGGACACCGCGACGCCTTGTACGTCCACCAGCCTTCCGCTGATCGACTCCCCGAAAGCCATCGGAACGGCCCACAACGCCACGAGTAGAAGAAAGGTTAGAAAAGGCATGAATCTGCTAGGACGTATCGACCCGCCCCTAGGACTCGTGATTTTTATGAAAAGTTAACTAACAATTTGCTTAACCACCTCGCCGTAGACATCCGTCAAGCGCATATCCCGGCCGCTCTGCCGATACGTCAGCCTCGTGTGATCGAGGCCCATCAAATGGAGGATCGTCGCATGCAGATCGTGTACCGAAACCGGCTGCTCCTCAGCCTTATACCCGAACTCATCGGTGGACCCAATCACTTGCCCCCCCTTGATCTTCGCCCCCGCCATCCACATCGACATCGCCCCCGGGTTATGATCCCTCCCCAGGCCGCGCTGCGAAATCGGCATCCGCCCAAACTCGCCGTGCCAGGTCACCAAGGTCGAGTCGAGCAAGCCGCGCGCCTTCAGGTCATCGAGCAAACCGGCAATCGGCGTATCCACCTCGGCCGCATGCTTCGTGTGGTTCGTCCGGACGTCCTCATGCGCGTCCCACGTATCGGTGTTCTGATTGCCTAGGCCCCCGTGATAAAGCTGCACGAAGCGCACCCCGCGCTCCACCATCCGCCGCGCCATCAGGCACTGCCGTCCAAAAGGCTCGGTAATCGCATCGTCCATCCCATAGAGCTTGCGCGTCGCCGGCGTCTCGGCCGTAATGTCGACGGCTTCGGGCGCCGTCGCTTGCATCCGGAATGCCAGCTCATAGCTCTCAATCCGCGCCGCCAACTCGCTATCGGAGGCCCGCTGCGCCGCGTCCAAGCCGTTCAGCTTGCCCAGCAGCGTCAAGCGCGCCCGCTGCTCTTCTGTCGACACACCGGCGTTTGGGCGCAGGTCGAAGATGGGGTCCGCCGCCGAGCGAAACACTGTGCCCTGGTAAGCCGCGGGCATGAATCCGGCCGACCAGTTCGAAGGCCCACCGAACGGGCCGCCCCGCGCATCGTAGATCACCACGAAGCCCGGCAGATTCCGCGACTCCGAGCCCAACCCATAAGTCACCCAGGAGCCCAGGCTCGGATGCCCCATCCGAATCACGCCGCTCGACAAAGCGTAAGCCGCCTGCACATGGTCGTTCGACTTCGACACCACCGAGCGGATCAAAGCCAAATCATCGGCCCGCGCGCCGATTTTGGGAAACAGCTCCGACACTTCGAGGCCACTCTGGCCGTAGCGCTGGAACGTAAACGGGCTCGGCATCAGCGGCCCCGGATGGCCCTGCCGCACGACGACGTCGCCTTTGCCCGACAGCGGCTGGCCCGCGTACTTTTCGAGCATCGGCTTGCGGTCGAACGTATCCACCTGCGACACGCCGCCCATCATGAAAAGCGAGATCACCGCTTTCGCCCGCGGCGCAAAGTGCGGCCCCGGCTGATGGTCGGCCGCCATCATCTGCCCCAGGGCCAATCCGCCCAGCCCACCCCCAGCTTCGAACAGGAAACGTCGCCTCGAGAATTCACGTGTCATCGCGAGGGCATCATATCAGGCGCGAGCCTGCGCTACAATCAGGAGCGAAGGAGGTATTCGATGGGCCCCATTGGCGTTCAAGAGATGATTGTCATCTTTATCGTTGCCCTTGTCGTTTTCGGACCTAAAAAGTTACCCGAACTCGGCAAGACCGTCGGTAAAGCGCTCACCGAATTCCGCCGCGCTCG
Source organism: Bryobacterales bacterium (assembly GCA_038215525.1). Lineage (GTDB taxonomy): Bacteria > Acidobacteriota > Terriglobia > Bryobacterales > Bryobacteraceae > JALHNI01. The sequence goes on along the minus strand of JBBQQS010000001.1, from coordinate 10,645 downwards.
AGACGAGCTGAAATACACGTTCGACCGCGAAATGCAGGCGATCGAACGGGAGAGCTCTTCCGTTAAGAACGAAGTCCAGAAGCACGTGGACGAGATCAACACCTCGACCAACGACTTACCTCATGACCATTACCACAATAGTGGCTATGGCAATGACGCCTACTACGATAACTACGACAGTTACACGTACGGCGCGGAATCCGTCGCTAAAGCGGAAATCGCTGCTCCCGAAACGACCGCTGACACCGTAAGCGCTTCCGCAACCCAGGGCGCTGATAACTCGATTGCCGCTTCCGATGCTGCTTCGCCTGCTCCCCTCGAAGGGACGGTTCCCGTGGGATCCGCCACTCCTGAAGGCGAGCCCGCTCCGCGTAAACCACGCGGGCCGGCGGTGGTAGCTTAGGCGGAAATCGGGCTTCGTAAAGCGCTGGGTTATTTATGCCGGAAGAAATCAAGCCGTCTATTGTTCCTGACGTCGACGCTTATCACGACGATCATCATGCTGTCATTGCGACGCCGGTCGATCATTCGGCCGGCGTCAATTTACCCGCGGTGGTTGGCGGCAACGCTCCACCTCCCTCAGGCTCTTCCGGCTCCCGCGCTGACGACGACGATGACGACGACGGCATGCTCCGCATGTCGTTTCTCGAACATCTCGAAGAGCTTCGCAGCCGCTTACTCAAGTGCTTGGCCGGTTTGGGCGTCGCCTTCATGCTGGCTCTTTTCTTTGCCCCGCAAATGTGGATCCTGGTGCAGCAACCCGCCACCACCGCACTTAGCGAGTTAGGTTTCGCGCCGCGCCTGATCCAACAAAGTCCCATCGACGGATTCATGACGATTTACGTGAAGCTGCCCCTTTTGGCGTCAATCTTCATCGCCTCGCCCTGGATCCTTTGGCAAATCTGGAGCTTCGTCGCCCCAGGGCTCTACCAACGCGAGCGCCGTTTTGCCGCCCCCTTCGTCCTTACTTCCGCCGGCCTCTTCATCAGTGGCGGCCTCTTCGCCTACTTCGTTGCCTTCCGCTTCGGCCTCAAGTTTCTCCTGGGTGTCGGCAAGGATATCAAGATCGAGCCATTAATCTCCATCGTTGAATATCTAGATCTATTCATCAATGTTACCCTCGGCGTGGGTATCGTTTTTGAAATTCCCATCCTGATCTTTTTCCTGATCATGCTGAGAATTACGACGCCCCGGTTCCTGATCGAACACTCACGCTACGCCATCCTCGCCATCGTCGTCCTCGCCGCAGTCGTCACTCCCACGCCCGACGTGGTCAACCTAATGATCTTCTCGCTGCCCATGATATTGCTTTATTTCGTGGGTATCTTCGCGGGTTGGATCCTTACCCTGAAGCGCGAAGGCAAGAGTTTCCCCTGGGGCAAAATCATCCTCTTCATCGGCCTGCCCCTGGTCTTGACTGGTGGAATCACCGTCTGGCTGATGGTCGTCAAGTTCGGCTATCGCCTCCTATCGCAGTGGCCATTCCTGGCAAAATAGACGCTTAATATTCTATTTCATTAACAATTCAGGTATGGTAGTAGGTCTGGGGATGTGTAATGGACCTAGAAAAAGCCATCCGCGACTTAGTTGACGAACGCGACCGCATCAGCGGGATCATTCTGCAACTGGAGCAAATGGAAAAACATCGGGGCGACGCCCCCGTACGCCGTCAAAAGCAACGGGGACGCAAGGGTATGTCCGAAGCGGAGCGGGCCGAAGTGTCGAACCGCATGCGCCAATATTGGGAAGAGCGCCGGAAAGCGAAGCCGCAAGCTAGCGCTTAAAGAACCATAGCCAGAAGTATTGTTCGCCGGCACCGTGCCGATGACGCGGTTCAAAGCCACAGCGTTCGCCCATTTCGACGGCCTGCTCGTCGGAGAAAGGCACGCCCAACCAGGTATCGTCCGGGTGGGTTTCTAACGACGCATCGCCTTGTACCTGGAACTTGAACAACGCGCCCGGCCTCAGTAAACGGCCTACTTCGCGGACATAGTTTTCGATCACTTCCCGGCTGGGGATATGTTGAAAGACGATGCTGGAGAAGGCAAAGTCGAAAGAATGGTCCTCGGTTAACACCGCCAGATCCATGCCGTTGTTCTGATAGACATGGGCGTTCGGATGACTAGTAAGTGCACTCTGCGCCATGCGGATCATCTCGCCCGAAACGTCGACGGCGTGGACTTCGCCGAAGATGTTGGCCAAAGCCCGGGTAACTCGCCCGGCGCCGCAGCCGATTTCGAGGACGCGCATTTCCTTGGGCGGCTTACCTTGGCAAATATTAATCATGTCCGTGAGGATCTCCTCCCGGACGGTCTGCTCGCCGGAAGCGAAGAAGTCTTCGTCGCTCCAGTTTTCCTGGGCCGTCTGCACGTAGTAGCGCGCGTTCTCTTTGGCCCGGGCATCCCAGTCGGCCTGCATTTTCTCAAGTTGTTTCTGAAGTTCCACCAGCTTCCCAGTGTACTGGGTTCGTCAAACGCCGGCGAGGTTGGGGTGGATTTTGACGAAGCCGTAGTCGAGGCACATCACGTCGAGCGGCAAGGCGACCAGCTCATCAAGTTCCGGAATCGCCTGTGGCTCCCGGTCCCGCCGGACCAGGTGCATATAGCGCTGGCAGGCGTCGCAGACCTGGGTTTCCACCTGCGGGATCTCTTCGGCGTGGTAGCAGTAGACCTGCTCCGGGTCGTCGTTGGCACACGACGGGCAGCGTCCGCGGCGAAAGCCCCACTCGTGCAGGCAGAGCGAACAGACCAGCGAGAGCGCCGTCCCGTCGCCTTCGGTGTCGAGCACACCGCATAGCGGAGCCTGGCCGCACTTCGGGCACTGATTCGGCAAAGGCGATTTGGGCGGCTCCGGCAAGGCTTGACGCAGCAGCAGCCGCGCAAATAAGCTACGGGGGGTCTTGGTCTCGCCCTCGAGGTAAGCCGTCGTGGCGTCCTTGGCATCGAAGCCCTTGACGGCTTGTCTCAAAGGGGCCGGGGCTTGTTTGGCGAGTGCCGGCAGATCGTGCACCTCGCCCGAGAATGCTGCCAATCGCACGTAGTATTCGAGGACTTCTTTGGATGCCGGGTACCGCTCGGCCAGTGCCCGGGCCCGCGCCTCAACCATGGCTGGCGGCTTCGCGAATCAGCCGGACTTTGGGACTGAGCGTCGCCCAAACCTGGTCTGAAGTGACGGCCGGGACGTCCAGCTTTTGGGCGATGGCAAGACAAGCCCGGTCGCCGAGCGAAAGGCCTTTAACGCCTGAGAGCTTGGCCATGCCGCGCAGATGTTCGGAGGAGAATTCGATTATGGGGATCGCCATGCGGTCAACGATTTCGATGGCATGCTCCGGCGTCGCGCCTTGGCCAACCAGCTTGTGGATCACCTCGGCCGCGTTGATGCTGGCGATGGCGCTCTCGTCCATCACCTCATCTACCACCTCCGACCCGCGCTCCTCCTGGAGCCAGGCCAGGACGGCCGAAGCGTCAAGCAGCCACTTAATCGCCATCCTGCCGCCGTTCCACCAGGAGCTGTTCGCTAAGGGAGACCCCGGCAGGAACCAGTTTTCTTACCGCCGCCCGCGCCGCCTGCCGTGCGGACTTCTTCGAGACCAGCGTTAACACGCCATTCTCGAGGGCCATGACTAACTCCGAGCCGCTCTCGATCCCCATCTCCTGCCGCATTCTGGAGGGTATGACAACTCTCCCGGCGGTATCGACCATCGCTGTTCCGGTAGCACCCATAGGTATTTTATGCCATGGATTCGTTTATTTGGCAAGAGATTTCTGTTTGAGCCACTTTGGGTGATGCGCCTTGGCCCAACCATGAGTGACACTTCCCTGGATCATTGCTCGAAATGCCCCAGGAATGGCTGCGGTTCCCATATAGACATGCAAGATGATGAGAGAGATGGCTAATATCGCGATGAAGGGGTGCAGTGAGATGGCCCAGAGTCGCAGGGCGCGAGGCATCCACTCTGGGAACCAGAGGACGAGGCCGGTGGCGAGCAGACCAAACGAAGCCAAGGACTGGAGCCAGAAGAGCATCTTCTGTCCGGCATTGAAGCGCCCGGCTTCGGGGAGGCCTTCGTCCTGGTTCATGGCGTATTGGGTGGATTTGCGGAGCCAGATTTGGTCGTCACGGTCGAGCCGCATTTGGCCAGCCCAGCGGCGGAACATGAAGCCGAGCGCCAGGGCGAAACCGATTCCGGCCCAGGGGTGGGCGAAGCGAGTGGCGTTGCCGCCTCCGAAGACGGCGGCGAGCCAGTAGAGCTTGTGCGACCAGAGGGCTAGCCCGGTAAACGTGGCATAGGCGAAGCTGAGGGCGGAAAGCCAGTGGATAGCGCGCTCGGCGAAGTCATAGCGGTTCATCATCGGGGGCCTCCTCGTGCTTGGGGCCGAATTTGAGGTAGTGGAAGAAGGCTCCCAGGATGCCGCCGGCGAAGAGGAAGGTGCCGAGCCATTTGATGGGTCCTTTCCAGAGGATGACGCTGAGCGGGATCGTCGGGTCCTTGGGGAGGCCGTAGGCGGTGGGGTCGGAGGCGTCTTTCAAGACGTAGAGGACGTTGGTGCCACCGACACCGGCTGGATTATAGACACCGGCTTGGGCGTGGCCGTCTTCCTTCAGGACATTGGCCCGCTGGTCAGCGACGCGGAGCATTTCGGTGCGTTCGCCGAAGGTGAGGCAGTTCGTCGGGCAGCTCTTGATGCAGGCGGGCTCGAGGCCGACGGCGACACGGTCTGAACAGAGGGTGCACTTGTAGACCTTCTTCGATTCGGGCGAGAGGCGCGGCACGTCGAAGGGGCAGCCGGTGATGCAGTAGCCGCAGCCGATGCAGTTGTCGGAGACAAAGTCGACGATGCCGTTTTTGGCCTGGACGATGGCGCCGGGGGCGGGGCAGGCGCGGAGGCATCCGGGGTCGGCACAGTGCATGCACTGGTACTTGGACATGAGCCAGGAGATGCCGCCGTCGACTTCGCGCTCGTTGAACTTGATGAGGTTCCAGAAGTTGGGGGCGAGGTCCGGCATGGTTTGGTAGGTGCCGCCGAAGGTGCCGAGGGTGAACTCCTGGTCGCTCCATTCCTGGCAGGCGACTTCGCAGGCCTTGCAGCCGATGCAGAGGGTGGTGTCGATGAGTTTGACGACGGTTTGGGTCATAGCTTCTCCAGGTTCACAAGGAAGCCTTTATACTCGGGGGTGCCGGAGTTGGGGTCGTAGACGGAGGCGGTGAGGTTGTTGATCAGCGGGCCGTTGATGCGGCCGATGAAGCCCCAATGGATGGGCAGGCCGACGTGATAGACGGTGCGGCCGGAGATCTGAAGCGGGCGCAGACGCTTGGTGACTAAGGCGGGGCCTTCTACTTTGCCGCGGGCCGAAGTAACTCGCACTAAGTCGCCGCTTACAATGCCTTTCTCTTTGGCCAAAGCCTCGGGTAATTCAACGAAGAAGTTACTTTGTAATTGGCTGCTGGCGGATACGTTCTTAGTCCAGTAATGAAAGTGTTCGGTGAGGCGATAGGAGATGCCGACATAAGGATAATCCTTGGCAGTGCCGAGTTGATCGCCGAGGCCTTGGATGACCCAGGCGGCGGGGTTGAAGCTGACTAAGGGATGAAGGGAATTCTCAACCGGCGATTCGGCGGGCTCGTAGTGCTCCGGGAAAGGACCCTCAACTAACTCCGGCGCAAAGAGCCGGGCAACGCCTTCGGGGAGCATCGTAAAAGAGCCGTATTGTTCGGGCTTGGCGTCGGACTTGTAATCGGGGATGTCGCCCTTCCAGCGTTGGCCATCCCAGCGCAACGGGGCGCGGGTTTCGTCCCAGGGTTTGCCGGCGGTGCTGAGCGAAGCGCGGTTATAAAGAATACGGCGGTTGGCGGGCCAACTCCAGGAGTAATTGGGATAAAGGCCCAGGCCGGTGGGGTCTTCCTGACCTTTGCGGGCCATCTGGTTGCCGGCTTCGGTGTAGGAGCCCGAGTAAATCCAGCAGCCGGAGACGGTGCTGCCATCGTCTTTGAGTTCGCCGAAGCCATTGAGTTGTTTGCCGGTAGTGAGGTCGCGGCCGCTGATCTCGCGGGTGACTTCGGTGAGCGATGGCGAGTGCGGCGTGGCATAGTCCCACTTCATTTTAGTGAGGGGCTCAGGGGACCTACCGCCTTCTTGCTCGTAGAGTTCGCGGACTTTGAGGAAGAGGCGCGACATAATCTCCTGGTCGCGCTTGGCGTCGCCGGGGGGCTCGATATTGGTTTCTTTCCATTGTAACCAGCGGGAAGAATTCACGAAGGCCCCGTCCTTTTCGGCAAAGCAAGAGGCGGGGAGTAAGAAGACTTCGGTTTCGATACTGGCGGCGTCCCCGGCTTGGGGATAATACTTTTCGGCTAACTCTTTGGCCTTCCAGAAGCCGGCGGTTTCGGTTTCAAAGACCTCGGCGACGATCATCCACTTGAGCTTGGATAAGCCCATCAGCATCTTCTTAGTATTGGGGCCGTTGGCGACCGGGTTCATGCCCCAACTGATGAGGCCCTCCACTTTGCCTTCGGTCATGCCGTCAAAGAAGTAAGCCCAGCTATGATTGGCTGCTTCGGCAATTTTCGGCAGCCACTGATAGCCATATTGATTTTCCGGCGTCGCATCGGCGCCGTAGTAAGCCTTCAATAAACTGGTCATGAACTTAGGCGTGTTGCCCCAGTAGTTCATGGAATTGGGTCTTAGTGCCTTGGGAGTGTTGGCCTTCAGATATTCGTCGAGCGAGGTCCAGTTAGCGCGCGGGATTTTTAGATAGCCGGGGAGCATATTCCAGGCACCCATGTCGGTGGAGCCTTGGATATTGGCGTGGCCGCGTTGGGCGTTGACTCCGCCGCCGGGCATGCCGATGTTGCCCATGAGTAACTGGACCATGGCGGCGGCGTGGATGAGTTGGACGGCGTGGGAGTGCTGCGTCCAACCCAAAGCATAGAGTACGGTGCCGCTCTTATTCTCGGCGTGCGCGACCAGGATCATGTCAGCGGCGCGTTCGAATTCCACTACCGTGCAGCCGCAAATTTCGGAGACCTTTTCCGGCGTGTAGCGCGCATAGTGCTGGCGCATGAGTTGGAAGACGCAGCGGGGATGTTCGAGCGTAGGGTCGACTTTGGCGAAGCCATCGGGGCCCATCTCATACTGCCACGTGGACTTGTCGTAGGCCTTCTTCTCGGCGTTCCAACCGGTGAAGTGGCCGCCTTCGAAGCCGAAGCCCTCTTGAATGAGGAAGCCAGCGTTAGTGTGTTCGCGAACGTAGTTGGCTTGGTACTTGCCGGTGGAGACAGCGCGGTGGATGAGGCCGCCGAGGAAGGCGATGTCGCTGCCGGAGCGGATGGGGACGTAATAGTCGGCGACGGCGGCGGTGCGGGTGAAGCGGGGGTCGACGCAGACGAGCTTGGCTTTGCGCTTGAGGCGCGCTTCCATCACAAAGCGGAAGCCGACGGGGTGATTTTCGGCGGGGTTGCCGCCCATGACGAGGATGACGTCGGCATTGGCGACGTCGGTCCAGCCGTTGGTCATGGCGCCGCGTCCGAAGGTGGCGGCCAAACTGGCCACCGTGGGACCGTGTCAAAGCCGGCTTTGGTTCTCGTAGGGCAACAGGCCGAGGCCGAAGCGGAACTTGGAGATCAAGTAATTGATTTCGTTGGTGTCGGTGCAGCCGCCCATCATGACGATGTTTTCGAGGCGATTGACGGTGCGGCCCTGGTCGTCTTGCTCGAGGAAGCCGCGGTCGCGCGAGTCTTTGATGCGGCGCGCCATCTTCTCAAAGGCCTGATCCCAGGAGATGGCCTGCCACTGTTTGGCGCCGGGCGCGCGGTAGAGTGGCTTGGTAAGGCGACGGTCAGAATTGACGAATTGCTTGAGCGAGATGCCCTTGGAGCAGAGGGTGCCGCGGTTGACGGGTGAGTCGGTATCGCCTTCGATGTGGACGACGGAGGAGCGGACGTTGCGGGCTTTGTCGCCGAGCGAATGGACGATGACGCTGCAGCCGACGGCGCAATAAGGGCAGACGCTGCGGGATTGGGTGGTGCGGGAGATTTTCAGTTCGCGCACCGCGGCCTGGGCCGGGGCGAGCGAGAAGCCAAAGGCCGTGGTGAGGGCCACGGCGCTGGTGGTGCCGAAGTCGCGCCTAGTGATCACGGTACGAGTAGATCATACTCCTAGCCCTGACCGTAAGGTCGGGGGTTTGGGCCGATGCTCGACTGGCCCAGCGGAATTGTGCAACAGCTTGTCGCACAATCGAGGCCCGAGCAATTTGCGGCGGTCCCGTAATCACGAATTGAACAACTTGAGAAGGAACCCCCGACCTCACGGTCGGGGCTAGGGAGGCCAGAGGAGGCAGGGGTTATTGGGGATCGCCCAGGTCGTAGGCGTCGGTGGCGGTGAGGCGGACGCGGTAGTGGCCGAGGTTGTTTTGCCAGTGGGCGTTGTCGTTGACGGCGAGCATCAGTCGGCCAATGCCCAGGCCTTGTTTCAGGGCCATCTTGCCCAGCAGGAAGTTCTCGCCACTATTGACGCGTCCGACTAGGGCACCGAAGGGTTGGCCGTCGACGAGGTTCGTCTTGTAGTTGGGGCCGGGCTTTTGCAGGCCGTTGGGGTCGGTGGCCCAGCCGTCGGTTTCCCAGGAGAGGCGGGTGAAGCCGGTGGCTTTGGAATCGAGCTTGGAGCCTTCGGCGAGGCCGATGCCGGTATCGAAGAACTCGATCTTCGTGCAGTGAAAGAGCGAGTGGACGTCCACTTGGCGGGTGACTTGCTTCTGTTTGACGGCCAGGCGGCGGATCTCGGCCCAGTTGAGGGGCCCGTCGCTGAAGGCTTCTACCTTGCCGCGGAGGCTCTCGCCGTTAGTGAGGCGGATGAGGCTGAGTGTACGGTCAGGCCCGTCGGCGTGGCTGGGGATGATGCGTTCGAAGAGGCGGTAAAGGGGCTTAGGCTCGTGCTGGTCGGTGTCTTTGTAGGTAAGCAGGAGCGGCGTTAGGACGGGCAGTCCAATGGAGACCAGGTCAGCGGTGGCGGCGTCGCGTTGGGCCCGGTCACTGGTGTTTTGGGCGCTGGTCTTTTGACCGGCGGCGATCAGCAGGGGTAAGGCTTTTTCGATGCGGGCCTGCTCGCCGGGGCTAGCTGGTTCGGCGGAGTGGATGGAGAGAATCTGGGCCAGGGGGATGGAGCGGGCGTCGACCTTGATGGCCTTCAAGTTGGTGGTGACTTCGCGGAGTTGGCCATCTTTGCCGAGGACCTGGATCGTGGCCGCCTGGGCGAGGCAGAGGGAAAGAGCGAGGGGCAAGAAACGCATCTGGCTAAAGTATCAGGTTTCTTCCGACCGGCGAAGACGCCGGTCCCACACTCGGGAGGGCTAAGGGAGTTTGGCTTCGATAAATTCGAGCATGCGGCGTTGGCCTTCGAGGTTGCCGAGGCGGGCTTCGATGTTGACGTAGCGGACGCCCATCACCGTGCAGAGGCGGGAGAGCGAGCCATCGTCGTCGGGCGGGGCTTTGTCCTGCAGGACGACGTTGAAGGGCGAGGTCTTCAGAATGTCGAAGTCGGTGCGGTTGACGGCGAGCATGAATTCGCGAGGGTTTTCGGGGTCGGCGAGCGAGACTTGGTCGGAGATGGGGACTTCGGTGTGGACGGAATAGCCGGGGCCGTTGTTGTGGAGGGCGATGAGGAGTCCGCCTGCGGGAGGCAGGATGCCTTTGACGAATTTGCGGCGGTTGCGCTCCAGATAGATGAGGGCGTTTTGGAGGGCGGCTTCGGAGAGGCCGGGGTTGACACGGCGGAGATTGCGGCCAGCGCCTTCGCGGGAGAACATGCGATTCGGGTCAATGGAGAGGGCGCCGACGGGCACTTGGCGCTCGAGGCTTTGGACGGTGAAGCCGGTGCCCTTGAACTTCTTCATGTGGTCGTGCAGCAACTCGCGAGCGGTAGTTTCGTTGCCGTGGACGTGGAAGTAACGGTGGGTGCTGCGGCCGTGGCGGATGATGTCGAATTTGATGCCGGCGATCTTGTGGTGGCGCGAACGGAAGGGCCAGAAGGGCAGGAATCCGGCGAGCGTGGCACGACGGGTAAAGGATTCGGGTCTCGATGACATAATGATGATGAGGTAATCTCCATGATCGCAGAAGCTTTGAGCGTGGTGCCCGCGAGTGAACTGAACCCCTGGATTTCAGCGGAAACGCGTTTCAACCAGGCGGCGACCTTGCTCGGCATCGATGACGGCATGCGCAAGATGCTGTCGACTCCGACGCGCGAAGTGACGGTGGCGATCCCGATCATGCTGGACGATGGGCGGCTCGAAGTGTTTACCGGTTACCGAGTCCAGCATTCGATTGCGCGCGGCCCGGCCAAGGGCGGCATTCGCTTTGCGCCGGATGTGAGTCTCGACGAAGTGCGGGCGCTCTCGAGCTGGATGACGTGGAAGTGTGCGGTGGTGAATATCCCGTACGGCGGCGCCAAGGGCGGGGTGATCTGCGACCCGACGATTCTGTCCGATGGCGAGCTCGAGCGGCTGACGCGGCGCTACACGTCGGCGATTATCGAGATGATTGGGCCGGAAATCGACATTCCGGCGCCGGACCTGGGCACCAACGAGCGGATGATGGCGTGGATTATGGACACTTACTCCATGCACAAGCGCCACGCGACGACGGCGGTGG